>JBEKIV010000017.1:0-27971 GCA_050011595.1 Tepidisphaeraceae bacterium | reverse complement strand
CCTCCTTGCCTAGCATCGCGGCATCACCTCCGTTCGTCTGGTTGTCTGGTTAAACAACCCATGACGTGGGGGTGATGCTTTTTCAAGGGGTTAGGGAATTTTCAAAACGGGTAGTCGCGTCGTTTGGCGAGCGTAAATGTCCGCGTGGAGATTACGCCGGTGCGTCGGTGGCAGCGCGATTAACCGAATGCGTTCGATTCACACAAATGGGTGTAAACTCTCCGCCAGTCAGCGACGTAGCGGGCTACTGAAAAGCGGTCGACAGCCTGGACGCGTGCGGCTTCGGCGATCTGTCGCCGAAGTGCGGGATCCTTTTGTAAGGCGAGCATCCGCTGGGCCAGTTTGCGAGGGGTGGCGGACGGTTCAAGAAGCCCGGTGATCTGGTCCTGAAGGAGTTCGCGCGATCCTGCCGTTTCCGCTGCAACGATGGGCAGCCCCGCCGCCATGCAGGTGCTCAATGGAAGCACCGGGGCCATGGCATCCGCGAAAACCAGGGCGGCATCCGCAACGCAGGCAATTTCTTCAAAATCGACCGCCCTTCCGAGCCGTTTCTCGGCATCAACCAGCAGGCTGTCCCGCCCGACCGTCGCTGCAAAGCGTTCCAGGGAATCAACCATCGGTCCCCGTCCCCAGATCAGAAAACGCCATTGGGGGTCCAGCACGTGCAAAATGGCTGCCGCCCACATCGAATGCTTATGGAAAACCTCACGGATGGATTCACCGGGAGCGAGCAGGACGATATCGGAATCCGCCAGTCCCAGGCTCGCTCGCAGCTTGCGGCCGGTTCCATTGAACCGGCTGACATCAACAGCCGGCGAAATCACCTGGCAGCGGCCGGCGGGCGCCCCACGCGAAATGAAAACATCTCTTAAAGCCGATGTGGGGCAGACGATTTCAACTTCACGGCGGCGGGAAATGGCACCAATCCACGGCCACCATTTTGGATGGATCGGTCCCTGGGGGCTGAAAATGATCCGCGAAAACCCCGCCGCGGCCGCCGCCGCCAATTCGGCCGGTCCCCACGCATGGGCAATGTGCGTCTGTGTAAGCCCGGAATAGCGAAGCCGGAAGATCGCCACGGGCAGATTGCCAAAATCCCCGCCGGGTCCGAGGCTGGTTGCGGTCATCGATATTTCGGGACCGAGGTTGTTCAGCAACAGTTCCAGACATCGTTGGGTTTGAAAATCGCACCGGGTCGGATGGAGATGCAAAACGCCGAGCATGATCGGCGCTAACGGTAGCGGAAAAACGGGGAGGTGCAAACCACGGAGCTTGGTTGGAGCGTTACATCATTGCCGGCTGTCCAGAAGGAACGTGACCGGCCCGTCGTTCACCAGCGAAACCTTCATGTCCGCGCCGAATTGCCCTGTTTCAACGGTTACGCCCAGGGCGCGGACGGCCGCGGTGAGCTGATCGAATTTTTCGCGGCCGATGCCCGGGTCGGCCGCCGAGTCAAGCGATGGCCGGCGGCCCTTGCGGGCGTCGGCGGCGACCGTGAAGTTGCTGACCAGGAGGATCGAGCCGCCGATCTCGGTCACGTCGCGATCAAAATTGCGCTGGCCGTTGGCGAATATCCGCAGGCCGGCCAACTTTTTCGCGGTCCAAGCGACGTCATGCTCCTGATCCGTGGCGTGAACCGCCGCCAGGACGACCATTCCCTGTTGTATTCGAGCTACAATCTGGCCGCCGACCGCGACGCTCGCCTCGCTGACCCGCTGGACGACGCAAATCATGGTGAGGAATGCTCCGGTCCCTTTGCCGCGATGGAAACCAACGTGCCGAAAGTTCGAGTCGGCGTGACGCGATCAACCCGCACGTCCACCAAGTCGCCCGTGGCGGCCTCGCCCGTGGCGGTGGAGTCATTTTCAAAATGAACGTCGAAATATCGCTGGCAACGGCCGTGACGCCACACGCCCGGGGCTGAACGCTCACGTTCCACCAGCAATTGAACGGTCTGATTCACAAAAGTCGATCGGAAGTCCAGGCTGAAGGCGCCGGCTCGACGACGGAGCAAGTCGATTCGCCGGCCGACGATCGGTCCGCGCACAAAATCGCGTGGCCAGCGTGCCGCCGCCGTGCCGGGTCTGGGCGAGAATGCGAACGCGTGAACGTGGATGAATCGAGCGCGGTTGACGACATCGACCGTCTGCTGAAAAGCCGCATCGGACTCGCCGGGAAAGCCGACGATGACGTCGCTCGTCAGCGCCGGCCGATCGAATGCCGAGTAAAGGCGGTCCACAAGGCGCAGGAAATCGTCGCGCCGGTACTGACGATTCATTTTCCGCAAGATCGCGTCGGAGCCGCTTTGCAGCGGCACGTGGAAATGCGGGACGACCTGCCAGTGTGAGCGAAGCGCGGCGAGCAACTCATCGTCCATATCTCCCGGCTCCAGGCTGGAAAGGCGAAGCCGGCGAAGGCCCGGCACACGCAGGCAAAGGGCGTCGACCACGTCGGCCAGCGACCGGCGAGCGACACTCGATTGCCGCCTGCGCAGAGCCGTTTCCCGACCGTATGCGCCCAGGAAGATGCCGGTAAGGACCAGCTCGACGTGGCCGACATCCACGAGCTGCCTCGCCTCCCTCACCAATTCATCCAGGGGCTTGCTCCACAACAGCGGCCGGAGCTTGGGGATAATGCAATAGGTGCAATGCGCATCGCAGCCGTCTTGAATCTTGAGAAATGCCCGCTGCTGCTGATGCTGGCGTTGATTGAGCAGCGGCAATGACCGCATCCCAATCACGCCAGACCCTTGCCGTGCAGCACCGCTCAATCCGAATTCGGCCAAGCGATCGGAAACGTTATCGTGATGCGTCAAAACCAGATCGACTCCGGTCATTTGACTGGCCGCTTGCTTGTCGCTGGTAGCCCAACACCCGGCGACGACGACCTGTTTGGCTCCAACCCGCACAGCCTGCCGAACCGCCTGCCGGCTCTTGCTGGCCGCCTCCATTGTGACGCTGCAAGTATTAACGATCCTCAATTCTGCGTCGTCCGGATCAGACTCGACCCAGCCATGGGAGCGCAAGAGCGAAGCCATCTGTTCGCTCTCGTATTGGTTGACTTTGCAACCGAGGGTTTGGATCGAGAACTTCCGCATGGCGATCCCCGAAGTATAGCTGAACGGCGGAAGGAAAACCCCCGCCAAGCGGGGGGCTTCGGTTACATCCCCTCCCCCAACCCCGGTCAATTTGGGGGGAACTTTCCACCCTGTTTGAACGTCTAATAAATGGCCGTTTTTGTCGGTGGCCTCGATCGCTGTTGAACTCCTCCGGCAAAGCGGTTACATCTTAGGCTCTGCTTGGCGGCGGTGAGCTACCAGCCTGAGATATGTGCAAACAGAACCCGAGGTTTAGCGGTGGATTGGGCACACGATCCGCCGCCCTTCCGCTAGCGAAAGTTACAGAGGAGTAAGCATGGCCAGCGCTCGTTTCGCCTGGGGAATCGACATTGGCAACCGGGCGTTGAAGGCGATCAAGCTCGTCCGAGGGGAAGCGGGGCTGCGCATCGATGATTTTGAAGTCATCGAGCATGAAAACGTCCTTTCAAACGCCGGCGACAACAAGGAATCCCTGATCCAATCCGCGCTGGCAAACTTTGTCCAGCGGCACGCCACCAAGGGCGGCGTGGTGGCCGTCAGCGTCAGCGGCGTCTCCAGCTTCGCTCGATTCATCAAGCTCCCCCCGGTTGAACCGAAAAAAATCCCGGAAATCGTCCGCTTTGAGGCCATCCAGCAGATTCCCTTCCCGCTGGACGACGTGGAATGGAGTTACCAGCTCTTTCAAACCCCCGATTCGCCCGACGTGGAGGTCGGCATCTTCGCGATGCGGCGAGAATTGATCAACGCACACATCAAGCACTTCACCGACGTGGAGCTCAACGTGCAGGTGGTGCAGATGAACCCCCTGGCGGTTTACAACGCGATGTATCACGACAACCGCCTCCAGGGCACCACCATGCTCATCGACCTGGGAGCGGAGAACACCGACCTGATCATCGCCGACGGAGAGACCATCTGGCTGCGTTCCATCCCCATCGGCGGGAATAATTTCACGGAAGTTCTGGTCAAGAGCTTCAAGCTGCCGTTTGGCAAAGCGGAGGACCTCAAGCGAAACGCCAATACGAGCAAATACGCCCGGCAGATTTTCCAGGCGATGAGGCCGGTGTTCGCGGATTTAGTGGCCGAGATTCAGCGCAGCATCGGTTTTTATTCCTCGGTTCATCGCGATTCGCGGATCAAGAAAGTGTTGGCGTTGGGCGGCACGTTCCGCCTGTCGGGATTGCAGAAATACCTCCAGCAGAATCTGCAACTGGAAGTGGAGAAGCTCAACGATCTGTCCGGCGGGGCGCCGGTCGACGCCAAGTTGGCCGCGACCTTCAACCAAAACCTTCTCTCGTTGGTCAGCGCCTACGGCCTGGCGCTTCAGGCGATGGGCGAAAGCAAGATCACCAGCAGCTTGCTCCCGATGAAGATCCGCCGGGAAAAGATGTGGCGGGACAAGACCAAATGGTTTGGCGCGGCTGCGGCGGTTTTCGTGCTGGGAACCTGCATGCCGCTGGCGGGTTATTACGTGCGGGATATCGGCTACAAGAATGCGGCGGACGCCCGCGACCGAATCGAAACCCTCTACGAGAAGGCGAACAAGGCGAGCACGGATTGGTCAGCCATCGAAAACAACGGCGCCGCCGATCGCATGACCATCCAGAACACCCGGTCGATGCTCGATGGCCGCGGGATTTGGATCGGATTGCTGGATGAGATTTTCGGCGCGCTTCCGCGGGTGCCGGAGGGTTATCCAAGTGACGCCTACCTCAAGGAACATCCGCGATCCCAACGGGAACTCATTTTCATCGACAAGATGGACTCGGTTTACTACCCCGACTTGGCGGGAGGCCTTGGGCCGGCAGCATCGGACTTTGGTCTGACAACCGCCGCGGCGGCGGGGGGCCCGCAGGGCATCACCGATGCGGCGATTCCCGCGGGCTCGCGCGGATACCTCATCACGCTCAGCGTTACTACGCCGCACGCCCAGGGGTTTCTCTTTGTGCTGAATTCGTTGATTCCCAACCTGAAGAGCTTCGACCGGGCCGCGATGGACAAATGGAATGCCGATCACCCGAAGAACCCCCGCAACTTTTACATCGCAAAGGTATCGCCTCCGATGCAGCAGATGCAGATCAGCGCCGATTCGCAGAGAATGGCGCTACTGAGGACCTCGTATACCACCGTTCAGAACATTCAGGGAATTAAGCCGGGGGATCAGAATTCCGCCAATCCCGCGCCGGCAGTGTCCCCGTACGGTGGTGGAGCGTACAGGCCTGGCTATCCAGGCGGCTATCCCGGCCAATACGGCCGACCCCCTGGTTACGCTCCGCCCGCCGAGGTCGCGCCCGCAGGCGGCGCCGCCGCGGCGAACCCCGACCAGGGAGCCCTGTTAGACCGACTGACCAATGAAGACCGTAGCAATGACTGGGAAATGATGGTGGAGCTTGTCGTCGTGATTGATCCACCTCCGGCCACTGCGGTTTCCCCGGCTCCTTCGGCTCCCCCTGGTGGGCCATAGACGCCGTTGTGAACATTTGCTTACTGGGTCACGGAATAGGCATCAGACGCTTATGGAAGTCATCAAGAAAAACATATTCAGCATCATCTTCGGCGTAATCGCCTTGCTGGCCGTGGGCGCATTGTTCTGGCCAATCGGCGGGTTGTACGCCGGCCTACAGGCGCTGCTTGACGCCCGCGTACAGTTCAACGGCAGCCTGGACTCGTTGGCAAACCCAAGCCCGCCGCGCTCGATGCCATTGTTGAGCCCGGACCAAACAACGGCCAGTCCCCTGGAGGTTTTTCCGACGGATACGGTGATCGCGGCGGGCGCGGACGCCAATGCGCAGGTCCATCAGCAGGCACAAAGCTTGTCCGATTTGGCCACGAATTCCAATAAGCACGGCTTGCTGTCGCCTGGCGAATTGCCCACGCCCTTGGACCAGGACCGCTTCAATTTCGCCAACAGGTACTCGCAGGAAATAGACGGTTATTCCCGCTGGCAGAATATCCTGGATTCCACGTCGCCGCCCACGCTGGCCGAGGTGCAGGCGGCAAAGGACCAGCTGCGAGATAACATCAACAAGCAACGATTGAATTATGACTCCACCGGAAATCCAACCCCCGATTCACAGGCGGAAGCGCAGGCGGAGTATGACGCGGAATCCGCGGATGTTCAGCCTCGCATGGAGTTGGCGCGGGCACAGCAGCACCGGATTTATCTGCTCGTTCCCCCCAACGCCAATCCTTTGCCCGTAGATCCCACCATAAAAGTCGGCAGCGAGCCGGCGCCCAACAGAATCTGCGACGCCCAAATTGTGCTTTGGATGTTGGACGACGTGGTCAACGCCATCAAGGCCGCCAACGATCATGACTCCGACCCGATGCCTGCCGGCGGGTGCGACATCCTTCATTCCGCCGTCAAGCAAATCGAGGGAATTGACCCCCCCCTTCCAATGGTAGCTGCCGGCGGGTTCGATCCCGCCGCTGGGGTCAGCACCGCTGTCGCCAAGGTGCCGTTAGTTTCGCCAACCGGCAGAGTCTGCAACGGCCTCTACGACGTTTTGCGATTCAAAGTAAGACTCGTGGTCGATGCCGCCAAGCTCACTCAGGTCGTGCGTGAGTTGGAAGCGGGTCAATTCATCACGGTTCTGAACGTGCAAATCAAGGAGGTTGTCGACCCCGTCATGGCCGCTTCCAGTCCGCCAGGGGGATTCCACTATGGCAACAAGCCCGTTGTTCGCGTGGAAATCGACTGCGAGGAATTGCTCCTGCGGAGTTGGACCAACAGCATCCTTCCCGATTCAAGGAAAAACGGGTTGGGCAGCGCCGTTCTGGGCTCCCCCACGGACAACGGCGGGCAGCCGACGTATCCCGGTGCTCCGATGGGTCCCGGTGGGCCTTACGGTCCTGGGCCTTACGGTCCGCCTGGTGCTTATCCCCGGTGAATTAGCCGTAAAAATGGCGATGCGAGTTCAGGTGTCTTATGCAAAAGGTCACACGATTTCTTGAAGCGGGCGTCGAGTGGATCGCGCTGGCAATTGCCGTGCTCTATCTGGGCTGGGCCGTGTTCGCCAATTTGATCAACGACCCCGTTTCCCTTCTGCTTGAGGGGCAGCAGGTGAACCCGGCAACCGTCGACAATTTCATCGACACGCACGCCGCCCAGCGGCTGCGTGATAAAATGGATCCGAACGTGCAGGTCCCCAGTTTCACGGTCGAGCCTTTCGGGGAGGATTTCAATCGCCGGCTCGCGCTCAGTGACGAAAAACCGCAGGAGGTGGCCACGGGTATTTTCTCCTACCAGCCCTTTGAGCCGACCGGACCGTCGGGCCAAAACGCCAAGATGTTAAACCCCGTACAAATTCTTCCCACTCTTCCCGCCGCACGTCCCGTCTTAGTGGCTGCGGCACTGAACACCCTAGCGCCCCCTAATGCCCCTGGCGCGCCTCCCGCTAACGGTGGCGCGGCTCCGGTCGCTAACCCGGCAGTTCCCGGCACGGATGTTCGGCTGGTCGTTGCGGCGTTTACGATCCCCTGGGACGAGCTGTACAAGCAATGGAACAATTCGTTCGGCCCGCCCGCGCCCGGCCAGCAGCCACGACTCTCTCCCGCCGATTTTCAAATATTGCAGATCAGCGCCTTTCGCTCGGAAAAGATCGGAGACAGATGGGTGGATTATGACAGAACCCCGATCAAAATTCTGAACGGCGCCGACCTGCCCGCCTATCCGCCCGCGGGAGACCAAGTCCTGGAAAAGGCGTATCTCCTGGCCCTGAACAAGACCCCATCGACCATCGTCGCACCCGCCATTCCAACGGTCACCGCCGGCGCAGTCTGGAAGGACCCGCTTCAATATTTGCCTGGCGCGTCGAATCAGCCCGGCGCCCCCGGCCAACCGGATCAGAATGGGGCAATGTTGCCGCCGGATTCCGGGCGTCTCAAAACCGTCAACGCCTCCGAGCCGCTCGGAACCGTGAACGTTCAATATCGCGGCGGTGGAGGACCCCCCGGCGGATTCAACCCGTTCGGGGGCGGCCCACCGCCCGGATTTCGGCCTCAGCCCAACCCGGTCCCACCCACAGAACAAACCCCTCCGACGCCGACGGCCATCCCCCCCGCCGAGGGAACGGTGGAACCCAAAACAGCATTGGCTCCAAACGTCGTTTTGAATCCCGCGCCCGTTGAGCCGGTCACGAGAATGAACGTTGTCGCAATCGCGCCGAAATCACCGGATTTATTGATCTACGTGATCGACGCATCGGCCCAGTCTGGAAAAACCTATCGCTATCGCATTTCCTACAGAGCGCTCAACCCCCTGTTCAACATGGCGCCGCAACGCGTCGCGCCCGCACACCAAAACTGGATCAATCAATTCGATCTGGCCTCTCCCTTGAGCAGTTTCTCGCCGGACATCACCGTCCCGATGCAGACTCGCTTTTTCTGCGGCCAGCAGCAGGGCATCTACGGAGGAAACAAGATCCCGTTCGACGTCTTCACCTGGTCCAACGGTAAATGGCAAAAGGCCACGTTCATGGCCGACTACGGCGACCCGATCGGAGGAACCGATGGCGGCATCGACTATTCCACGGGCTGCACCTATGTCTACAAGCAAATAGTTAAGAGCAAGACCGTCGTCACGCTCGTTGATCGCGAAGGCAACGTGGTCAACCCCGAGGATGCCAGCAGCGCCGATTACAAGCAGAATATTCAATGGATCGACCAGCAGAAGGCGGGCGTCGTGCCTGGACAGCCGCCAACCGGATTTACGGGTTACCCGGGTTATCCCGGCGGCCCCGGACCTCCTCCAGGTGTGCAGCCAATTGCGCCCCCTTCGCAATAGTCTGCTCCTTCCTCTACAGTTCATCCAACGTCAATCTCCGCCCCGCCTCCGTCGAGGAAACCTGCGACGCCGAGGCGGGCCGGAGCCTCTGCTCGGCCGCGGGCAATTCCCCGGGTTCGGGGAAACCCTGCCCCGCCTGCGCGGTTCGCCTGCGGGCGTTGCGGAGGCGGGCCAACACGGCGCGACGGCTGATGTTCAGCCACGTTGCGATCTGGTCGATCGTCGCCCGCCGGCCGTACCGCAGCCACAAAACCTCCTGCTGCTTTTCCGTCAAAACAAGCGAGTTCACGATTCTCCTTCCGATGCGTCGTCATCCCCCATCCAGCCGTGGGCCGGCACCGTGCCGGGTGATAGGCCATGCCCTCCACTGCGGCCTATGAAAACGCTTCCAAAACGAGGGCGGTCATTGCGCAGCCGCGCCAATTCCTCCGCAAATTCCGGGTCTTCATCCGTTTCGACTTGACAGTCCAGCGAATACGCGGATTCCCGGACCGCGCGGGGATGGCGTCGATTGGGAAACAGCGACCGACAAACCGGACAAGCACACCGGAAATCCGGGGCATATTCCGCGCCGCGAAACAGACAATCCTCCGCCCACGTCGACGTACAGACCCGCTCTTCAATCTCCCGGCGGATTTGACTGAGTTGGCGAAGCAGCGTCATTTGCGTCCTGGAATGGCCCGCTCCGCCCCGATGCGGACGCCGAAACCCCGATCCACCCGCGATCGACGCATTTACCACTATGTTTGGATTATTTACAGTCATTTCGGGCATTTGAGGTCTCCTCTCATGGACATTTTAAGTTCCGGGCAATTCGCCCCGCTGATGCATCTCCCGCAAATTGCGGTCACGGAAGCAAATCCACGTTGGCCACAACAGGCTTCCAAGCCTCAGCTTGGGACCCGGGTTCGGATTGGGCGAGTCTTGAACGTCCAAAAGCGCGTCGCGCACGAGATCGCCGTGCCGGGTAACAAAGCGGGACGACAGCGATTCCTGCTGAGCCAAATTGCAGGCGTTCCAAAGCTGATTTCCGCTGGCATCGGCGAATGGGTCCTGCTGGCCGTCGCAATCCGCTTGGCGAACGCCGGGAGGCAGTCCAGCCTGCGAATTGGGGCAGCATTGGATGCCGGATTGGCGATTGGTCTGGCCATGGGCCGTCATCTTTTCGTCCCCTTGGTCTTGACAACGCTCCAATGATATTCCACACTTTGGAATACGCAAGAGAAAAGTTAGGTAAATGTTTGGATTTTTTGGGACTTCAGGTATAAGAGAATTTTGATGGCAAGGGTTGCTCACGTATTCGGAAGGCGCCTGGCCGCCGCCAGGGAGGAGCGGGCGATGACTCAGCGGGAACTGGGCGAGATGATCGGCGGAGTTTCCGATGAGACCATCAGCCGGGTCGAACGCCAGGAAGTCGCCGGCATTTTGTCCAAGCGGCTGCCCAAGCTCGCAAATGCGCTCGGTATGACGCTGGAAGACTTCAAGGTACGGTTCTGCGTTGCTGAAAATGCGCCGTCTGCCGGCGCGAAAGAGGCATCCGATGGCGAGGGCAAGCCCTTCGCCGGCGAGGGCAAGCCCTTCGCCGCCGGCAACTTCGCAATGCCGGTTGGGTTGGAGATGCGGCGGGTTCGTCCGGCGCGCATCCTACCCGAGTTCCGCATTGGAATCGCCGCCAGCCGACGCGTCGACAAGCTTTCCGAACATCCCGACTCTAATCGCCTGGTGGCCGCATCCGATCGCCGGGCGTTTACGGCGCCCGTGGACGGCGATTGCCAGCATCCGAAATGGAAGCACGGGGAAATCGTCGTTTTCAGTTTCGACGCCGTTGAGCGGGAAGGCATCCTGCCCGGAAAGTCCTATTACCTTGCCTTCACCGACGGCAGCACGACCTTCAAGCGCGTATTCAAAGACGAGAAGGACCCGGAAGTTTATATCCTGCGCTGCTGGAACCGCAGGAAATACCCTGCCGATCAGAGGGTTCATTTGAACGAGATCGTGCGGGTCGCCAGGGCCGTTTCCAAACAGGTCGTCGTCTCCGAGGACGAGGATTAAGACGCCGGCAAATGGAGAAAGGCGGCGTGGCGGACGACTGGCTGAGGTTTTTCAGCCCATCGTCCACCCGCCGCCCAAGTTACTCTTTCAATTCAGATCGACCGCGCCGGTCAACCTATGCGGTGCGATTTTTGAGCTTTCGCCCAATCCCAAACAGCGCCAGACCCGCCAGGCCGGCAAGGCTTTGCCAAACGGCCGCCGGCATTGGAACGGCGCTGCCGCCGCTGCCCGACGAAATCTCCTTCAACACGAAGTCCGCTCCCGCAGGAGCGTCGATGAAAAGATTGTCGTCCGGGTTGCCAACGCCGGGACTACCGGCGATGCCTGTGCCCCACATCGACGTGGTCGTCGCGTTCTGCGTGCCGGTGTAACTCAGAATGTCGCCGGCGGCATTCAACTGCACCTTCGAAAAGCTATATCCGGTGCCCGCCGGCGGACCAAAAGCATCCGAGACCGACGAGAACGTGCCGCCGGTCAACAGGAATTGGAATCCAGTGAATTGCGACGAGGAATCGTTAAAAATGCTCTCATCCACGACGTCAATCACCGACGCACCCGGTGAAACGTATTGGAATGACACCGGCACGACCTGACCTGCTGCCGTGAAACTGGCGTCCTTCTCAATATTCAGTTGGCCACCCTCGTTTGACTCCGACAAAATCGTCACCGTCGTGCCAGTCGGAGCACTGATATTCCACCCATCCCACTCCAACGACGTGCCACCTGAAATGACTATGGGCAGCGTCGGAATGGCCGACGCGGCCCGACAAACACCCAACCCCGCAATCGCCGCAATAGCGGCAATCACGGACTTTCTGCATCCACTACGCATACTTACCTCCCTAATCTAAAAAACTCCGATCGTGGTTCCACAACGGCCGGAAGATTCGATACCACATTCCACGAAGCGAGGTCAAGACTAAATTCGTTCGCCAGCAACTTATAATGAATATCCCGCCGTTTTCAAATTCGCGTAAAGATTGCTCAGCGCCGCCTGAATGTTTGTCACATCTGTCTTTAGGTTGTTGAGCATGGTCTGCTCGTTGATCCCGTACGTCGATCCCGCAGTCTGGTCCGTGACGAGGTTCTGGACCGCGTGCGTCAACGCGGCGGATTGCGGCGGAAACCACGTGTAGACCTGAAACCATATATTGTTGGAATTGGAGTTCCCGCTCGTAATCGTCGAATACTGCGGAAAACCGGCCATCAATCCCCAAACGTATTGGCCGACGGCCAATCCATTGCGGGCCTGCAAGCTGTACGTCTGCTCCCAGTTGTTTGTGATCCAGCAATTGTCCACATTGGGCAGAAATGCCGAGCTTAGACTGCTGAGCAGATTGTTGAATCCGAAATTGCCGCTGCTGGCAAATTGACCCTGGGTGATTCGGCCGTAATACACTCCGCCGTAAGTCCCTTGGTAAACACCGGTTATCTTCGCTATCACCGGATAAATAGGCCAGTTTTCAACGTATACGATCGTGCGGGGCGAACTCTCGGGGGTATAGCCCATCGTCCGCCCAATGACATAGAAAACCTCCGCCACATTGCCCCAAAGCAGATGGGAGCCGTTTACATACGGCTCATTCAGGTTGATGACCAGCGCATTGTTGACCAGAGTTCCGTTGGATTGGGTTTGCGGCGCCGGGCCGTCGGTTGCCGACTGATTCACCTGGCTTTGCAGTTGGAAGATGTTCGACGTACTCCCGGTGCTGCTGCCGTAGAGAATGGACCCCTGGTATCGGCCACCCCCCGTTTCCGCGCCGATGATGGCCACCAATACCAACTCACCGGGAGTTGCCTGAAACCCTATGGTCGTCCCGCTGGCTCCGCCGGTCATAAACAGCGGCGGCATCACCGTCAGCCGGTCCAGCCGTTCGATGTCCTCGACGATCCGATTGTACAGATCGACCGAAAGCGTCACGCCGTCGCCTTCACTGATGTTGGCTCGCGGGTAGGGTTTCAAGAAATCTCCTTATTCCAAAAGCGGGCTGAGATCGGCCGTGGCATACAGCGTGCTGCCGTCGGAAATGCGCGTCACCTGCTGAAACGTGCCGACCGACGTCGAGCTGGAATTCTTCGAACTCGGCTGAAGAATGTTGTTCCATCCGGTGGGGAGATAGAGAAATTTATAGGTCATGTCCCAGTTCTCGGCGCCGGTGGTGGTCAATCGCCGATCGGCGTGAGCCCCGTCGAACAGCACGGTCCCCGTGTTGCCGCCCAGGAACGGCGATGAATTGACCGAACCCGCCAGGCCTTGAACCAGCGACGTCGGAAGCTCGGCCAGGTTCTTCCTCGTCTGCACGATCGTCACGATGCCCACGCGGATCGGCGGACTATCCTGCGGCGCCAACGGCGTCCCGTCGGGAAACTGGTACGTCGGCGAACTCCGCGGCAACCCGACCACCTGCGTCGCGAAATCCAACGACATCGTCCCCGTCGTTACGCCGTCGAAATAGTCCAGGCTCTTATACGTGATGCGCAAACGCGCGTACTTGTATCCCACCAAACCATTGGGCCCGACGTTCAGCCCGTCTTCGCCGGGCAGCCCCTCGACGTGGATCGAATCAAATGGAAGAAACGGCGCATCCGGATAAACCTGCGCCGGCGTGTAATAATAAACCGATCCGACCTGCGTCCCGCCGCCGCGGATTTGGTTGATGACCGCAATGCGATCCTCCCAGGCGCAGAGCATCGTGCGGATGGCCGTGCTGTTGCCCGTGCGGACGAAGTTTTCCTCCGTCCCCTCGTCCCACGCCTGCACGCCGAGGAACGTGATCGCAGTTGATGAATCCAAAGCCATGGTTCAATCCTTCAAAACCGTGGGGGTCTTCGCATTGGAAACCAGCTTGTCCAATTTCGTCGCCGCGTCGTCCAGCCTCTTGGCCGTGTCCGCAAGTCTTCCCGCCAGGTCTTCTGCGTTCGGCCCCAAACCCCCATGCTGCGTCGAATTCAATGCCGATGCTTGAGCATTGGTGCGCTGCAACTCCTTTTGCAGCGCATCCCGGTCTTGCTTGCCCGCCTCGTCGGCGGCGGCGGCTTCGCGCAGAAGCCGCTGTTTTTTGACAGGATCATTTTCCGCATCCGCCGCTTCCTGTAGTTCCCGTACGCGCTGTTCGGTCGAGAATTTCAGCCCCGCCACGCGAGCGTCGTCGGTCTTTCCTTCACCGCGCAGCTGGGCTTCCTGTGCCTCCTCATGCAATGCCAGGATCTGCTCGTTCGATTGGGCCTCTTGAAACTTGCTCTGCCGCGCCGCGTCAGCGTCGAAGTTGGCCAGGGTCTGTTGCCTGATGGCGCCAAAGCGTTGCAGACGTGCCTTATCATTTGGATCAATCGCATCCTCTTCGGAATCGAGCTGATTCTCCAGAGCCGCGCGGGCCGCCCCCGTCGTGTCGCCCGCCGCGGCTTTCTTAAGCATGCTGAGGCGAGTCTGATCGCTCCCCCGCTCAATCAGTTCCCCTCTCTGCAATTTGTCGAATTCCGCGTCATGGATCGCGCTGGCAGATTGCCTCAAATGTTCGGCAAACGCATTTGCTTCAGCCTGGCTCTTGAACCTTTGGCTCCAAAATGTCTTGTCATTCGCGATTCGGTCGGCGGCTTGAAGCTGCTCCAGGTAATTGCGGTCGATGGATTCCCTTCGAAGCTGAAATTCCGTCTTTGTTTCCGACCCGGCGGTCGCGTCAAGCTGCGCCCGCAATTGTTGCAGGCGAGCGCCTTCTTGCTGCGCGCTTGAATCCGCCGAAAACTTCGTATCCCCAGCGGCGGCGTATTGCTGAGCTTCGGTCAGCTCGTCCATCTCCTGTTGGTAGGAAGGCTGTATGCCCAAGGCGCTATACCCGGAGCCAACCAACCCGCGCAGCCCTTCATGCTCACCTTCGATCTTTGCTCGTTTGTAGTCCAACTGCTGCTGAGGATCGTGGATATCCGTTCTGTCGAATGCCCCAGCGCTGCCGATTTCATTCGTTACCTTTTCCGTGTTGCCGACGGCAAAGTCTAAAGCTCCAGCGGTGTCGGCTGCCCCTGATCCCATTGTGATGCACCTTCAACGGTTGTCGTTTGAAATATCCCAATTTGCTGGTAACGTATTCCGAACCCCGATTTGGAGGCCGCATGTCTCCGCGCTACCGATGGATAAAGCTGTACAACATCTCGTTTGCGGTCGCGATGAGCGTTGCCATTGCCTTCATGATCGTCATGCGGATGCACGATCCAGTGAAAGACCGACACCCAATCAACATCTTGGGTTCCATCCTCCTGCTGATCGGGCTGTACGTGGGTTGCTTCATCCTCGTCGGAATTGGCTTCGCAACCCGGCAATATGCCGTGCAATCTGAATTGGAAGAATTCGAACAGCAGAAAGCCAAAACCAGAACCGCCAAGATTCCTCACGATTACCCCGGCGTCACCGTCATTCCAGATTACTCTCCTACCACCGATGGACCCGGGCGCTATCGAATTGAGGGCGTGAATCGAGCTACCAAAGAGGACGTTGTGCGGGAAATCCAGGCGAATAGCGCTGCTAATGCCAAGGCAAAAGCAGAACTCGACGATATTCTTGTAACCGCCGTGACGAAGATCGCCTGAAGCAAGGCGTCGCGATTCACCCCAATCGTTATCCATCCCCGCATTTTGTCGCGAGCGGGAATTTGATTCCTGGCGTGTCCGCGATAGCCTTTCCGAGGCAAGCAGACCCGGAGGATTCGTGGCTCAATTCATTCGGTGGGGCAAGCTGGTACTGGTCGCGGCGGCAATTGGCGTAGGCGCCTATCTTTTGATTGCCCTCTGGATTGCCCCGGGTCATCCGGGGTCTTACGATCGCGCCGGCACGGTCGAGAACTTAGCTCCCTATCTGATTTTGGTTCTCATCGCGGTCGTGATTGGATTGGCCCTCTATGCGATCGCAAAACACGCTGTCAAACATGGAATTCAGGAGGCTCAGCAGACGGTTCCGCCGAACGAACGCTCTCCCCACCCACCGGGCTTTCCCGTCGTCACGCGGGAATCCGAATCCGCTGCCCCCGCCGACGGACCGGGCCAATATCGCATCCAGGGCGTCCACCGGCAGTCGAAAATGGACATATCCAAATACATCCAGGCCGATTGCGCCGCCAACGCGAAAATCAAGGCCGAACTCGATGACATCGTGGTGAGTTCCGTAACGAAAGCCCCGTTGTAACCGCTTCACCGCTGCGCGGCCGCATACCGCCGAATGCCGCTCAACAATTGTTCAACCGCCGGCGGCTCGCCGCCCGTTTCGGCGCAAATCTGTGCCGCCAAATCCGCCGCCGGCATGCGCAGCAACTCGACCGGCAGGCATCGCCGGCGGGCAATAATGCGATCGAAAATCGCGTCTTGCTTGGCAACGAGGGTTTCCGCTAATTCGTCATCCAACACGGCGTTGGAAGAGATCCCCATCGCATGCATCAGTTGTGGCCAAGTCAGTTCTGACGCCTGCGCGTACGTCAATCCGAGGCCGTCTGAACCGCGCCCGGTGAGACGGGTGAAGATTCCCCGCCAGTCGATGGGCCGGCATTCGCCGGGGCGGTTGCCGGGGCCTTTTCGAGCGGGGAGAGCGATTTTTTTGTCGGCTTGTACCCCCACATCGACCAGACGGCCCCGACCTTCGCCGCGTATTCGCCTTCGCACAAAAGCTGCGACGCCTCCGCCAGCGTCATTTTCGGATGCTTGATCCGCAGGAGCAGCCAAGTCAAAAACGGCGCCGCCGACATTGACAGCGCCCACTGGTCGAACGCAACCGATCCATAGCTGAACGGATGGCCGCGCAGATTGTCCACCGCCCGCTGGTGCAGCGCATCGCGAACCGTCGCCGGAAGCGCGGCTGACGCCTTGGCGATCCCCCGCAGGTACTGCGCCGCCGCCTCTTCCTCCGCCTCGGCGAACTCAATCAGCCGAGGGGGAGAAAGAACGTGGCCCGCAAACGTCGATGAATCGCCCAGACCGACGAGATCTTTCAGTTCGCTCATCTGAACCTCTTGTCATTGGTCATTGGTCATTGGTCATTGGTCATGCGCATTTACAAATGACAACTGACCAATGACCAATGACTAACTATGACACCGCCGTATAACTCCCATTCCCCTTCGCCGTGAACCGAGTGGTGATCCTGCCATCCACTTGCAGCTTTTGCGGCGTCGAATCCACCACCAGCGACGAGAACGTCCACGCCAGCCCATCGAGTTGTCCCGATGCGCTTTGGTGCAGGCACAGCTTGACGTTCGTGAGCGTCGTTCCCGGCTGAATCGAATACGGCGTCTGGAACGGATTGTTCCCAAAATCAAAATCCGCGTCGATCGTCACGCTGCAATCCTTGAACGTGGCTTCGCGCAAGACGTATCCACCGCTTTTGCTGTTTTTGAATTCGACCAATTGCGCCGTGGGTTGAACCGACCAACCGACCACCGAAATTTCGTTGGCGCCCAACGCCGCGGTGCCGAAGGCCCCGGAATGGAATACTGAAGCTGCCATAAGATTTCTCTCCGTTAGCCCCCCGCTTTGCGGGGGTTCACTTTGCCCTTTGTGTTTCTTACGCCGATCGCCCGATTATCGTGACCTTCCCCGCCACATTCGTCCCCGACGCCACCGAGATTTGCAGCGTATCGCTCGTCCCCGACACAACGGAATATCCCGGATTCGGATTGATGACAAAAAATGTCCCGCCGTTGGCCTGGGCCGTGCCCTGGTCCGTTCCCAGCACCGGGTGAGTCCCGCCGCCAACGGTAAAGTCCTGGCCGGCCGTCGTGCCGTCGTTTTCAACCAATACAGAGCTGACGTGCACGAACGCTAACGCATTGCCCAACGGATCGGTCGCCGAGGACAGATTGATCGTCAGCGGCGACCCGGCGCTCACGGTGAACGGCTCGGAAAAGCATCGGTCCACGTTCCCCGCGGAATTCCCCGAACCGAGCGCTATGTTCGGCTGATGGTTCACCTGCGAAGTAACCACCGCCGGCACCGCTCCGCCGGTCAACTGGCATTTCAACTGCACCGAAACACCGGGATTGGAAAGTGTTGTTGACATTGGATGGGCTCCAGAAAGAATTGTCATTTGTCATTTGTCATTTGTCATTGGCCGCATTTGCGAATGACGAATGACTAATGACCAATGACATCTCACGCGATCAAACTCTCGCGCGTCACATACATGCTCACACAAATCGCCAGCACGCTCACCCAGCGCTGCGTCCCCCTCCGCCATTGCTTTTGGCCGAGGCAATCGTCTTCGCCCTGCGTGATTTCCCAACCGCGGATCAGGCCGTCGAATCCCAGCGCCGGACCCGATTTCGCCAGGGCGATCAGCGTCCGGTACTTCAACCGATTGACCGGCCTGACCCGCAACGATTCGTGCGTGACGATGAGCTGAAAACTCTGCTCCATTTCCGCAATTCGGCTGCTGGACCCGAACGGTTTCAGCTTGAACTGCCCCTGAAGCAGAATCGCCTCGGGAACGTCGGCCGGCTGAAGCTGTGATCTGAACTGCTCGAATGAATCGGCGGTCATATCGACAACGTTCCCCGGCTTCACCAGCGCCGCCCAGCCGGCGTCCGCCTGCAGCGCGCCCAGAATCGCCCGCGAGGTTTGCGTGAACGGATCGGTCATGGGTGAGGAGTTGCAAGTTACAAGTTGCAAGTTACAAGTTGCAAGCGAAGAGACTTAACTTGCTACTTGCACTTGCAACTTGCCACTTCCTTAGAAATTCACCGTCGCGATAAAGATCGCGCTGGGAACCTTCAGCACCGGCAGGAACGTGTCGCCGTACACAATCTTCGCCGTGGGCGGATCGGCGCTGGCCATCCCGTAGGCGAACATTCCGGCGTGCGTCTCCATGCTGGACACAACGGCCGGCTCCGCCGGCGTGATGATCCCCGCCTTGGACGGAACCGGATACGTCCCTTCCAGGAAGCCGATCCACGCGGTGCTCGGCTCTGGCGTGAAGACGATCTGGTCGTCTCCCACCAGCGTCTGGCGGTTGCCGTTCTGATCGACGAAGAAGCTCTGATAGGCCTTGTGCCAGGTCAATCCCAAGAGGGGATTCGGAATGTCCGCCGTCGCGATGTACTGCGGACCGAAGGCGTTCGGGCCGTAGCTGTCGCGGAAGAAATAATTTCCCAAGTTGGCGTTGCTGGTCAGATAGCTCGGAATGTTCTTGCCGTAGAACGCATGCTTCAGCTCGTATCCGGTCAATTCCACCGCCGCGCGATGCAGCGACTGAATCTGCTTGTCGATCGCGGTCGTGGTCGTCTCCCATCCCGCGCTGAGGATCGGGCTGCCGGTCCCGAAAACGTCGAGTTGATTCTGATTCCCCGCCGGCACCGTGTAATCCACCGTCGTTTGCGCGCCGGTGGAACTGGGAAGCAGATTGCCCAGGCCGTCGTAGTAAATCTGCGTCTTGAACAACATCGACGTCAGCGCGCTGATGCGCAGGTTGTCTTGCGTGAACCGGGCCTCGCGAATTTGCCGGCTCACTTCGTCGATGCCCATCTTTTGCTTGGCCAGGTCGTTGTAATTCAGAAGGTTGATGTAATCCTTCACCGGCAGCACGATGTTCTCGATGCTGTGCAGCAGTTTCACCGCCTTGACGCCGATCTCGCGAAGCTGCCGGTTTTTCGACGGCGCTCCGTAGGGCGAAATGGTCGCGTTGGTCCGCGACCCGCTGAACACCTTGTACTCGCCCGTGTCGCCGTCCACGGTCTGATCGACCTGGAAAAATGCCTGCGGAAACGGATTGGGAATGCCGCTGACCGTGCTCTGGATGATCCCGCAAAGGTTGGGAGCGCCCAGGATGTCGTTAATCGATACGTATGCCATGATGTGGGTCCTTGAAAAATTGGATGGTTAAATGATCAAAGTCCGAAATCCGCAGCCCGAATGACGAATCAAATCCGAATGACGAATGACGAAGTGGTTCTCATTCGGATTTCGTCATTCGGAATTGATTCGTCATTCGTCATTCGGATTTCGGGTTTCCGGTTTACCCGGTGATATCGTCCAGGAACGTCACTCCCGGACAGGTCGCTCGCAGCGCCGACTTCAAATAGGCCTTGAGGCTCGGATCGGAGGGATAATTGACGATCATTCCCGTATTGATCGTTCCGCCGCCGGCCAGCAGCGTGCCGCAGAACACGTCCACGCGATTGGTGTGGGTCTGATCGACGATCTGAAGTCCATCGACCTCGCACAAAAGCGTGAGGACGGTTTCGCTGCCGTCGGTCGGCTGGATGAACGAATTGGTCACCGCCGCCGCGGAAAGCGCCGTGCAGGTGATCGCGCCCGTGGTCGTGTTGACCGCGGAATACGTGACCACCTGCGTGGCGACGGTCCCGGCCGCGGCGGGCGGTCCCGTCAGTTTGAACGTCCCCGATGCCCCGATCCGCCGCACGATTTCCGCCGCGGTGTTCACGTCCGTCGTGATCGACGTCGCCCCGCTCGCCGCGGCAGCGCCGGTCAGACCCAGAACGCTGTTGGCGTATTTGCCGGTGGCGGTCACCCGGCCCATCGGCGTCCCCGCCCACAGCAGCCACGTATACGGCGAATTCAGCGGATTGCTTGAATTCGTGCCGTCAACCGTGACCGGCGGCGCCCAGAACTGCGCAAATTCCCGTCCCGAATAAAACACCTCGCGCGGCTGAGAATCGTAGTTGCCCACCACGCCCGGTTTACCTTGTGGATTTGAAAACATTGTGATCCTTTCGAAGAAAATGATTTGCGGTAGGCGAAGCCTCCGCGGCTGAACTTTGGAACCGTCGAAATACCCCCGAGATCCCCGAACGCCCACGGCGTTGCCGTGGGGTTGCTAACCCGATACGCTCGCGATCTTCGTCATATATTGCCTCAGTTGTTCGATTGAAGAAGATTCCTCGCCCGGAATCTGCCGCGGCATCGCCTGGAGGCCGGTGGTTTCGCCAAGCTGGATCGGCTCGTTGTCCAGAAGAATCTCCGCGACCGCCATCGCCAGGCACCGGTCGCCGCCCGGATTCGCCGAACGGGATAGAGCGATCACGTTGGCTTTCCCGTCTCCACTGCGGACCAGCGTCGCCACCAGCCGGTCCCTCGCCGCCGGCGAAAGCGATCCGCGGGCCACGGCGGCGTCGAATTTCGCCGTCGTCGATTCGGTCATCGCCGCTTCAACGTCTCCCGGCATCGCCGGAGGCAATTTCGCCGAGAGTTGAAAGATCTGCTCCCGCGCCGCCGCCAACTCCGCCTGCAAATCCGGCGATTCGGCTTCGTCTTCCGCCTGCAATCGCTGGATAATCCGCGACACGCACTGCTCCGCCGCGACGTCCTGACCCATCAAGTCGCGCAGCGTTGCATACTGCTCCGGGCTACACGGCAGCATCGGCAGTCTTTCCTCATTCGGCATTTGGCCTTCGGCATTCGGCACTTGCTCGAATTGATCCTGGTCCGGAACCACCGGCACCGGCGTCAGCGCCAGATGCACCACCGCCTCCCCCCACTTCCGCCCCTGGCCATCCGTAAAATCCGGATCGATCCCGATGGAGACCGAGTTCCGCGCCGCCGTCAAAGCCGCGTCGTCTCCAATGAACTGGCACAATCCCAGCAGCCGATCGCCGTCCAGCTTGAACTGCTTGACATATCCAACCACGTCGCGGGCCGCATCCGAATGATCGCAATTGATCGGAATCGCCACCCCCGCCGCCAGCATTTGCTGGCCCGTCTCCGCCCAGCGCTGCAAGCGCTGGCGATTTACAGCCAGCGAGAATCCCTTGGTCGGATGAACGTAATTCCCCCCATGGATCATGTCCTTCCAGAAATAGCTGGCCGGCTGCCCCGCCACTTCCGCCGGAAGATCGCCCGCCGCCGTCACCGTCGAATCCGGTGACAGATCGGGCGCATGAAGTTTGAATGGTGTGGTTGGTTGAGTCATGGTTTTTCTTGTTGAATAACTGATCGCTCTTCCCCTTCTTTCCCCCTCACCCTTTACTCAGGGAGAGGACCGGGGTGAGGGCCTACCCGCATTTGCCGGCTACGCGCCCCTACCCCACCCGCGGCACCGAAAGCTGATCCAGCAATCCCGCCACGTCAATCTTCCCCGCCGCCTCCGCCCCATCCTTGGCAATCAGAGAATTGAGCACGCCGCGCAAAACCCCTAGCGAATCCGTTTCGATCGGCGCCGGTTCGATGGCCACCGCCCCACGCGCCTTCCGCCCGAAATTCAGAACCAGCAATTCATCCACGACATCGCGCGTCACCGCATCGGCGATGTCGCGGTCGATCAATTCGCTGTCCAGCGTCGCCGTGTCCGTGTGCGTCTGTGCATCCGCCTTGCTTCCGTATCGGGATTCCAGGCCGGTCCGCTCCGGCCGAAGCCAGCCGCGGAAAATCAGGGCGTCGTAATACTCCAATACCAGTTTCATTCCCGGCGCATGATCCGCCCCCTGGGCCTCCAGCGTCGAAAGCTGCCACGGACTTTTGCCGGCCAGTTCGTACGCCATTCGCGGATCGCTCGTCGAGGCGAACCCGTTGGGGAACATCACGCTTCGTCCCGCCGACACCGAATCCAGCACCTGCTGCCCGAGCCATTGATTGGGCCGTTCGGCCCCGGCCGTGTCGCGGCTGGTGCCTTCGGGGTAATGCAACTGCACGACGATCCCCGAAACCTTCTTCATATATTGGGCCAGCCGCTGGCGAATCTGCTCGCTTTCCGACCACGCCTGGCGGATGTTTTCGTGACGCGCCCGGCCGTATGGGTTGGCCGCCTCCCCGTCGTAGCTGTAGAGAAAATACTTGCCAGCCGTCAGAACCACCGGCGTATTCCCCGGCGGCCGATTCAGCAAACCTGCCGGGTTCCCGTGATCGTCCAGCAGAATATCCGTGCAGTCCCAGAGCAACGGCTTGAGCCGCCCCAGAATTCTCCGGCCGCTGCGAATCTCCCATATCTTTTCAAATCCCGCCCATCCAAATTCCAGCGCCCGCAGCGCATCTCGCACCAGCGCTTGCCGTAGCGGCCCAAACACCTGTTGTGCGAAATCAACCCATTCCTCCGGCACGTCCGGGCGGCATTTCTTCCATCGCCAGCTATTGGCCACAATCGGCGCCGCGACGATTCCGCGCACCAGCGCATTGGTGGGATGCGCGGAGATTTGCCGGTACGTCTGATACGTTCCCGGCGCCGCCGTGAAAAATCCCGCCAATCCCGCCGCACTGGACCCGGGAATCCCACCTGCCGGCTTTATCGATTGCGCGCCGGTCGCCTCCCCCACGCCCAGCGCCCCCTTGTGGGTCCCGGACAGCGAATTACCCAATCCGACCAGATCAGATCGCGGATCGAGCGAGATGCTGGGCAATGGTGTCATGCTCGCAAATGTCGGTGTCATATTGAAAACCCGATCTTTCCGAAGGACGCCCGCCCCGGAAGCTGAACGTAATACTCTCGTTCGATGAAATATCTGAACCATGCCAGGGCATGCTGCGCATCGAGGTTCCCCGGCCACACCGCATTTCGCAGGTCTTCAACCAGGCGACCGCACCGCGGATCGATCGACAGCCGGGTTGCCCCGTCGCTCGAGCGGAGAATTGCCCGCACCGCGTTGATCGTGTCTTTGATCGCGGGATTGCTCCGCGGAACCTTTAGCCGTGGCGAAAGATTGTGCAGCCGCCGCT
Source organism: Tepidisphaeraceae bacterium (assembly GCA_050011595.1). Lineage (GTDB taxonomy): Bacteria > Planctomycetota > Phycisphaerae > Tepidisphaerales > Tepidisphaeraceae > PALSA-1353. The sequence continues at coordinate 4,401 of JBEKIV010000017.1, read as the reverse complement.
GCACGATGGCCCAATCGGACCTCCCGCTGGTGCTGTCGCGCGCCCAGCCGCTGGCGTCCCCGTAGATCGCGACGTTCCGCAAATCCCAGCCCCGACGTTCGGATGTTTCGAGGAACGCGTCGCATGCCGACTCCGTATCCGTATCCGGCAGCGAAAGCTCATCGATAATCCTCACCACTCCGCGGTCGTGCTGGATGATCCCGCTGCACATCGGGTCGATGTTGAAATCCAGCGACCAGCAAATGTGCAGGGACGGATCGTACGGCGTCGGCTTCACGTGGATTGCCGGATCGAAATCCGCGAATGCCCTGCCGCGGGCGATCACGAATTTGCCGAGGTATTCTTGCTGAAAGATCAGCGGATCGAGCAGCCGGCGCGCGGACTCCACCTCATCCGCCGGCAGGATTTCGGACGAGGGCCAACTGAAACACGCCCACTCCGGCTCCGCGCCGCTTTGCGCCAACCAAACCAGTTTTTCGTAATCCTTCTGGCCCGGTGAATCCATGTCCGGAACCCCGATCAGCCAGGCCCATCCACGCCGATCCGCCAGCATCGGCCGGATGTGCGCCTCCCATATCTTCGGCCGGCAATTCGCGATCTCGTCAATCACGCACCCATCCCACGGGCTTCCCTCGATGCGCTGCGGCCTATCCATCCCCTGCACCCAAAGTTGCGCCCCCTTGGTCGTCTGAATTCGCAACTGCGTTTCGCTGATCGAGCCGATCCACTCCGGCCAAATCAATAATTTCAAGTCATCCCAGAAAATCCGTCTCGCTTGGTCCACCGTCGGCGCGGCCGCGAAATATCGGCCCGGCTGCCCATGCCACGTCCCCCGAAACAAATGCTCCACCAGCCGTCTCTTGGCCAGTTCCGTCTTTCCGCTCCGCCGGCCCGATGTAACGATCTTGAACCGCGTCTGATCGTGCCACAGCCGCAACTGTTCCACCTGCGCACGAAGCTCAACCCACCTTTGGCTCCAATTCCGGTTCAGGCCGAGGAGTTTTGCCGGCGGAACTAGCTCGCCCTTGTCCAAGCTCATCCTTCCCCAACAAAGACAGCATCGCGGCACTTCCTCCTTTCACCGCAACCTCCGTTTGCTTCCCCCGTATCAAAACCCGCCGCCCCGCCCGCGCCTCAATCAGCAACGCTCCAAACCTCCCTTCCAATTCCGACTCGTCGATCTTCAACACCTCGCTGATATCGCGATTCGTCGCCCCGTTATAAGCCAGCTTATGAATCTCCCTGCATAGCGGGTCCCACGGATCGTCCGCTTCCGCTCCTGATTCCGAATCGCCTTGCGATTTCACCGTTCACCTCGCCGACATATTCAAAACTAGCCGTCATCCTGCGGCTGCTCAGAGTCCTATCCCATGCGGCCATCGCGCCGTTTCTCCGATGCCCTCGCCGAATCCGTGACGGCCCCCGCCCCATCCGCCAATTCGCCGACCTCGCCCGGTGGTGAATCATCGCCGGATGGCTGGTCACGCTCGTATACGGCTTGCCCGTGGCCGCGAACAGCGAGGCGACGAATTCGCTCATGGCGTTGCCAATGCCCACACCCTGAAAATCCGGCACGCAAACGCACCGGTGCTCGCGCCAGCCGGAGCGCGTTGGATGCGGAAACGGCAGCACCGCCACAAACGCCGCCGCTCGCCCTTCGACCAATCCCGCAAAGCATTGCGCCGACGGATGCAACTTGCCGCTCAGATAGTGATGACGGCTGAACAACTTCCACGCCGAGGCACGGCAGCGCACGATTTCCAATTTGATTTGTGGTCGTCGAAGCCGCCCCCGGACGCCATCGGCGCCGATCGGGTTAAAGGAGAGCGATCCATCCGCCATGTCCAGCACCCAGTCCGGCTCGAGCCAAGGCAGAACGTCGTAATGACAAGTCACCGCGACCAACCTGCGATTGCTTCGTCGAATCGCTCGGCTGATAGCGCCCGAACCGATCCTGGCCACCGTCCGATCCACCACGCTGGTGAATTCATCCACCACCGCCAGATCGGGCATCTCCGCCAACGTCCGAGCCAGGTTTACCCGGAACTGTTCGCCGTTGCTCAGCAGATGAAACGGCCGCAGCCAGGCCGGCGGCGAACTGAATCCCACGCTTCCCAATAACTGCGTAATCTCCCGAATTCCCATTTGCTCCGGGAAACCATCCAGGATGCACCGATCCCCCGGCCAATCCCATCGTTCCACCAAGCGCCCGCCGAAAGCCTTTTTGGCGATCGTCGTTTTGCCCGACCCGCTCGGCCCGACGATCGCGCCGATGCTCCACGGTTCATCCACCGACGGAATCTCGACCGAAAACTCCGATCTCGCCCCCGCATCCACCGGCAAGTCGAACATTCCCGCGACCTGCCTCACGCGAAAACTGTCCCTCAATGGACACTCGACTACAGCGTGAACAGTCTGCATGAAAACCCTTCGGACCTCAGCCGTTCGTACAGTTGTTTCTGCTGCTCCTCATCTCGGCATTCCGCCACGACTTCAAACGATTCGTGAATTTCGGTCTCGGCGAGAGAGCCTTCGCCCGCCGCCGTCTTGCCGGCGAACTGTTTCAATTCCTCATCGGTAAATCCCACGTCACCCAGGTCCGCATCGGACAAAAGCCCCGCCAGCACCTCGGTGTCCCATTCCGCCAACTCAGCCGTCCGATTGTCCGCAACGGCGAACGCCGTCAGCTCCGCCGGGGGCAAATCCGAGCGAACGACGCGAATCTCGGTCCATCCGAGCATTTTCGCCGCCGCCAATTGACCGTTGCCCGCCCGAACGACGCCGTGCGAATCCACCACGATCGGCTTCTGCTGCCCGAATCGCCGCAAGCTCGCCGCAATGGCATCCAGATTCCGCTGCCCGTGCTTTCGCGGATTGGCCGGGTCCGCGCTGAGACTGTCGATGGCGACGGATTCGATGGTCATGCTAAAGGAATTCTCCTCCTTGGGTACTCACGGACCACTTGGTCATCCAGCGTTGTTCCCAATTCCGTGCGCAACGCCGCCGACTGCTTGTAAAAAAAGGCCACTCCCGCGGATTCGCACATCGCCTTCATTTGCCGCGGCCAGGTCAAATCATGTGGGCGGTGCTCCGGTCCAGATTCGCCGCCGTAAATGACCCAGTCCAGCCCCGTTAAATTCAACCGATCCAACGGTCCCAGAGCCGGCTCGTAACTCACGAACCGCACGGTCGCCGGTATATGCCGAAGATCGTCGGCTCGATGCACATATTCGTTATTCTCAATTGACGTCCCAAGCCACACATTGGGATAGCCGTTAAGCCAATCCGACGGCAGATTTGCCAGGATACGTTCCGGCCGCTTCGTCAGAATCTGCCAATCGAGCCACGGCGTCACCCGGATCAAAGGCCAAAGCTTTTCCCGCTCATCAGCCACGGTTGGATGATCTTCAAACACATCGCACATCGAACCACAGAAAACCCGTTTCCTCTGCCCGTCTCGTAACGCCAGTGCGTGCCATTTGAATGGCTCGGCCCAATGTTTATTTCCAAAAGTCCGACGAGGATTGTTCGGACCCCAAACGTCCCAGCCATACCGGTCTGCCAACCTATCCGCGTAACAATTTTTACAGCCTGGACTGACCCTGACACAACCCCAAACAATATTGAACGTGTGGTCCGTCCAACCAATGATGGTGTTCTGCGACATGAGGCTCCGTTTTCAGGCCCCATTCATTCTTCCATCGCACTCGAAAGTCATCTCCAGCGGCTCCAATCGAATTCCGATGTATCGTGCGTTGCCGTCGGATAATGCCTCTTGGGCCTCAATGATCCTTATCCCATACCCATGGCATTTCGCCAAGCAGTAGCCCACCGCCAAATCGTTCAGCTTTCCACAAATTGATGCAGGCAGCGGAGGATCTTGAAATCGCAAACCCATGGCGTCGCGTGCCACCTCGTCAACGGCTCCGGCAAACATTATGGCGCCGATTGTTAGAAACACGGTTGTGGACTGAACTATGTTTGGCAGCATCGCCGCCCAGTGTTTCCAGGCACTGCCATAGGTATCGAAGTCAACCACGTTTTGCGTCCAGCCCGTCTGCTCAAGGATTCGAACCGAATCAATTTTAAGCCTGCCCTTGCGCGGCTTAAGGTCTACCCCCCAGTACTCGAAGCTAAACTCACTCCGCAAGTTCGACCAGATTATGCCGTCACCCTGACAGCAATCCAACACCGACGTACGCCCATCTGCGTGGTATTTTCGAAGAAAATGGCGTCGTAATTCCAGTTTGGCTTGAAGATCACCGTTGTCCGTCTTTGACCGTTGCATCGTTACTCGCCGTCTCCAGCACCACGCCGGGGATCTTTGCAAGCCTTTCGATCTTTTCCGCAACTTCTCCAAATCGAACTGTCGGAATTCCGATGAGCGTCCAAGTCATGGGC
>JBEKIV010000016.1:0-28244 GCA_050011595.1 Tepidisphaeraceae bacterium | reverse complement strand
CTTCGCGCAACTTCGCGCTCTTCGCGTCTTCGCGGTAAATCTTTCGAGAAAATCGCTCGAAAGTCAGTTTCCCTCGATGCGCGCTTCGATCAGCGCGCCGTCGGACAATTCGGAGATGGGGACGAAATTGCCCTGAATGATTTTGCCGTTGATCTTGAGATTGCGGATGCCTTTGCACTTGCCCGAAGGGTTGGCAATCTTGATGGTGATTTGTTTGCCACGGAAATCGCGACGCATCTCGAAGCCCGGCCAGTTTTTTGGAATGCAGGGATCGATGCGAAGGCCGTCGATTTCCGGGCGGATTCCCAGGATGTATTGAACGGCGGAAAAATAGCTCCAGGCCACGGTGCCCGTGAGCCAGGGAACGCGGGCCTTGCCGGCGTTGGGGTTACAGGTGGCGTAGGTGGTTTGCGCATGCGCGTAGGGTTCGATCTGGCGGATTTCAGCCCGCGTGTTGTAGGCGGCCGGCATGAAGGCCCGGTAATACTCGTATGCCTGATCTCCGTTGCCCAGGATGCACTCGGCCATCACGGCCCAGCTTTGGGGATGGTTGAAAATGCCGGCGTTTTCCTTGATCCCCTTGTTGTAGACCACGCCGCCCATGACGCTCTTGGGCGTCTTTTCAAACGGCGGAGCGCTCAGCATCAGGCCGTAGGGCGTGAACAAATGTTCCTTCATCGACTTCATCGCCAGCGCCGCCTGCGCCGGCGTGGCGGCGCCGCTGATCACCGCCCACGCCTGCGTGTTGACGTAAACCTTGCCCTCTTCCATGTTCTTCGTGCCGTAAATGGTCCCATCCTTGCCGGTGGCCCAGATGAACCACTGGCCGTCCCAGCAGATTCTCTGAATCGCCTGGTCGAGTTTTTCCCGCTGATCGACGGCCCATTGTTCCTCCTGGGGCAATTTCAGATTCGCGGCAATCTCGGCGTAAACCCCCAGGCCGTAGCGCACCTGGAACGCGACCATGACGCTCTCGCCGGTGTAGCCCAGGTTGCAGCAATCATTCCAATCGGCCGCCAATCCGCAGGGCAAACCGTTGCGGCCGACGCGCTGGAGATTGAATTCCAGCGCCCGCCGGAGATGCCCCAGCACCGTCGCCTGACCGTGATCGGCGTAGGGGAGGACTTTCCGGTAAAAATCGCTTTGGCCGGTTTCCGCGACGTACGCCGGCACGGCGTTGAAGAACCACAGCGCGTCGTCGCTGCGGAAATGTTCCTTGGCCGGGGCGGGCTCGTGTCCCGGTTTATGGCTGAACGGTTTCACCAGCGGGATCGCGCCGCCGCATTCGACCTGGGCGGTCAGCATCAGCTCCAGGCGGTCGCGCATTTTCTCCTTGAGCGAAGCCGTGACGCCGAGGAAATCCTGAACGGTGTCCCGGAACCCCAATCCATCGCGCTCGCCGTTGTAAATCAGCGAGGCCGACCGCGACCAGGCATAGGTAATCAGCGCGTTGTATGCGTTCCACACGTTCACCATGCTGTCGAATTCCGCATCCGGCGTTTTCACCCGCACCGATTCCAGCAGCGAATGCCAGGATTGTTTGAGCTTGTCCAATTCGATCTGGCATTGCCGCGGATTGCCGAATTGACCGACCACCGCTTTGCCGTGGGAATCCGGGGTGCCCAGGCCGAGGAGAATCAGCAGCTCCCGCGTTTCGCCGGGCTTGAGTTCGAGATCGGCCTGCTGCACCCCAACCACGTTTTCCCCGGCGGTCTGGAAATTCGTCAGCTTTCCGCCCGCCAGCGCTTCGGGGTTGGCATAGGTGCCGTAGTTGCCCAGGAAATGGTCGCGGAGGGTTTCGAACGCTGCGACCGGAGCGCCGATCAACTTCATCCAATATCGTCCGGGATTAGCGGGATTGGCCGGATTCATCGGCTCATAGGGGTGCGACGCGATCGCCAGCATTCCGTCGATCATGTCCGCCTTGTTCACGAACATGGAATACTGGAGGTTGACCAAATCGTTGTAGAGACTGCCGACGCCGGCGAATTCGCAGTAGGTGTAAACGGAGATCGGCCGATTTTTTTGCGAGCGGTTGGTGACGCGGAGCCGCCAGTATTCGAAGGTCTGACCCAGCGGCACGAAATACGTTGATTCCGTTTCGATCGAGTCGTATTGCGAGGTGATGAGCGTGTAAGCGGTGCCGTGGCGGCAAACGGATTGGTATCGGTCCAGCGGTTTTCCGACCGGCTGCCAACTGGCGCTCCAGAACTCGCCGCTTTGGCGGTCCCGCAGATAGAAATATCGCCCCGGCTGGTCCAGCGGGACGGAATTGCTTCGCAATCGAAGGATTCGTCCATTGGCGGCGCTGCGGTAGAAACTGTAGCCGCCGGCGTTGTTGGTGATGATCGCGCCGTACTCGGTGCTCCCCAGATAATTGGACCACGGGCGCGGCGTATCCGGCCGCGTCACCACGTACTCTTTGGCCTCGTCGTCGAAGTGTCCGTATTGCATATTCGTATGGGCGCGAACCATCGACTCAGGGTAGGTCCCGCGCGCTTTTCCTCTTCCCGAGAAATACCATGGCCAGCGCGCCGAGCAGAATGAGAAGAAACGCCCCGGCGGATATGACCGCGTAAGTCGTGAAATCCGTTCCTTGGTCGACCGGGGCGATAGGCGCCGCGGCGACCGGGGCATTGTCGGTTGCCGCCGCAATCGAAACGGGCGAGGCGGTCGCCATGATTGCCGCGGGAAGAAGGACGCTGTCGTTCATATCGACGGGCGAACCGAAAATTCCCGTGCCGCCGCCGCCGTTCGCGTGCGTCCCGCTTGCGCCGTAGGTGTAGATATTATCGCGGCCCATTCCGCAGAAGGGGTTGTTCTGGAACTCGACGTGGCCGTCGGCATACAGCACGTTCTGGCCATCGCCTGAATGGTTGTTGGAATTACCGTTTCGCATTTCGGCGGCGGTAGAGTGAAGGGTCAATTGGGTCAGCGCGCCAGTTCCCGGATTCATATCCGCCACCAAGACAAACTCCGCGTCCAGACCCTGGTTGAGTCCATAGCCTTTTGCCGCCGCGGCCTCGGAAGGGTAGGGGTCTGCGTAGCTGTAACTGAGCGTCTGCGCGGATGGGAAGTTGGCTTTTTCCCGGAACGTGTGCGTGCCCCCACCGTAATCGTCGGGTTTCAGGCCGGTGGCGGGACAGATGAATACGGCGCTGGTGACGTCTTCCGTTCGCAGAAGAAGGAATAGCGCGGCACTCACGTCGTTGACCTGGGGGCATGCCGGGGAGAACGGGTCGTTGCTGTCGACGCCGGTATATGCGGTGGGGTGATCCGCCTGGCTGACATCGTATTTGGTGCGCGGGTATGGGCCCTTCGAGTCATTGGAATAAAGAAGAATGGCCTGTCCGATCTGCCTCAAATTGCTGGCGCAGCGGACGCGGTTCCGTTGATTGTCGAGATTCGCCGTTGCCGCCAGACAAGAAAATAGGAAGACAGCGAACAGGACTATTCCGCCGATCAAGTCCACCATCGTGAATCCCGAGCGATTCATGGATCGAGAATCTATCATAGGGTTCTCCGCTAACAAAGATCGTCGGCCAGAAAATCGGGGACCGCGGCACGGCGCCGAGGCATTTGATTCATCCGATTTCCGCAACCACGTTCACGACGTCCGCGCCGAGATTCAGGGGGATTCTATTCCCTTGCGTTTCCTGGCCGTCGACGAGCAGACGCTTGACGCCCCGGTTCTTGCCGGATGGGTTTTTCACTTCAATCCGGTAGGTCTTGCCGCGAAACTTGCGCTGGACTGTGAAACCCTTCCAGCTCGACGGGATGCAGGGGTCCACCAGCAGGCCATTGGGGCTGGGGGTTACGCCCAGGATGTATTGACTGATGGCGACGAAACTCCAGGCGGCGGTGCCGGTGAGCCAGGAGTTCTTCGCCTCGCCGGGCGTGGGAGCATCGCGGCCGGCCGTCATCTGGCTGTAGACGTACGGCTCGCAACGGTACGTGTCGATTTGCTCTTGCTTCTTCGACGGGCAGATGGCCAGGTAGTATTCCATCGCCTGCTCGCCGTTGCCCATCAGCGCTTCGGCACATTGAATCCAGGTGTTGTTATGGGTGAAGATTCCCGCGTTCTCCTTGTAACCGGGCGGGTAGCTGCTGACCTCGCCCAGTTCGACGTGGTACGTCGAGTAGGCGGGCTGCTGTAGGATAATGCCGTTGGGGGTGGCCAGGAGCTTCTTCGTCGATGCCAACGCCATCGTGGCCTTTTCATCCCTGAATCCGCCCAGCACGCACCATCCTTGGCTCTCAATGAAGATTTTGCCTTCCTGGCATTGCGCCGACCCCACCTTGTTGCCGTGAGCGTCGTAGGCGCGAAGGAACCACTGACCGTCCCAAGCATGATGCTCGATCGCCTGGAGCATGTCCTGTTTGTGGCCCTGGAACGCGGCGGCCTTGCCGGGTTGGCCAATCATCTCATAGATGCCCGACATCCGGTCGCACGCGGCACAAAACAGCCCGGCAATCATGACGCTCTCGGCGGAACTGCCGGCGATGTCGCCAGCACATTGGAAACTCTCCCCCGGCGTCGTCGAAAAGCAATTCAGGTTCAGGCAATCGTTCCAATCGGCATGGCCGATCAGGGGAAGCCTGTGTGGGCCGCGGTTGGCCAGCGTGTACTGCATGGATAGCTCGAGGTGATCCAGGAGCGTCGCGGGCGTTTGGGGTTTGTCGGGATAGCCGCAGTTTTCCGTCAGGATGCTGGTGTCGCCCGTCTCGCTCAGATAGGCATAGGCCGAAAGAGGCAACCAGAGCGGGTCATCGTTGAAGCCGCTGCCGGCGTCCCGGTTGCCCTTTTTTGTCAGTGGCTGATATTGATGGAAACACGTTCCATCGGAAAGCTGCGTCGCAGCCAGATCGAGGAGGCGCTGGCGCGACCGGGCGGGTCGCAGGTGAACCACGCCCAGCAAATCCTGGTTGCTGTCGCGGTAGCCCATCCCGCGGCCGATGCCCGATTCATAACCCGATGCCGAACGAGACAGGTTCAGCGTGGTCATGCATTGGTATTGGTTCCACACGTTTACCATGCGCCGGACGTGCGGATCATCCACTTCCACGCTGTAGATCGACAGCAGATCCGCCCAGTACGCCCCGAGCTTGGCGAACGCCTCGTCGATGGCTGACGAGTCCTTGAGAAGCTCGCGAACCTTGTCGGCCGGCGCCTTGTTGGCCACCAGCTGGCCCGGTCGAACCGTGCCGGGAACGAACTTCCGGTCCTGGGGGTTTTCCGCGTAACCCAGCAGAAAGTGCAATCGCTGCTCCTGGCCTGGTTTCAGCTCCAGGTTGATCTGGTGCGCCGCGATTGGGTGCCAGCCGTGGGCAATGCTGTTGGCACATTGGCCGGCCACGATCGCCTTGGGCGCCTCCAGGCCCTCGTGGACACCGACAAAGGCGTTGCGGCTGGAATCGAAACCGGCCGTCGGCAAGCTGCTGGCGAAGTAGGCGAAGTGGTTGCGGCGCTCGCGGTATTCCGTGACGTGATAGATGACCTGGGGTTCGATTTCCACCTGACCGGTGGAGAAGTTGCGCTGAAAGTTGGAGGCATCGTCCATGGCATCCCACAGGCACCATTCGACGAAACCCCAGAGTTTGAGCGTCTTGGTTGACGAGCCACGGTTCTTCACCCGCACGTCCCAGACTTCACAGCTCTGGCCCAGCGGCACGAAGTAACGCACGACGACCTCGACGCCATTCCTTTCACCCGTGATCTGCGTATAGCCAAGACCATGGCGGCATTCATAGCGATCGAGCTTGGCACGGGTAGGTTTCCAGCCGGGATTCCAGATGGCGTCGTTGTCCCTGACGTAGAGGTATCGCCCGTTGGAGTCCAGCGGGACATTGTTATAGCGATAGCGGGTGAGACGGCGAAGCCGGGCATCGCGGTAGAACGAATAGCCGCCGGCGGTGTTGGAGATGATGCCGAAGTAGTCCTCGCAACCCAAATAGTTGATCCATGGCAACGGCGTGTCGGGCCGTGTAATCACGTACTGGCGTGCCGCGTCATCGAAATGCCCGTAGGGGTTCATGAAGGGACTCCACGAAAAGGGTCATTTGTCAATGGTCATTTGTCATTTGTCACTTGTCATTGGTATCGCCGATCCCGAATTGTCTTGCAAATGACAAATGACCAATGACGAATGACAAATGAGCATTGACGTTCAATTTGACTGCGGCTTGCAGAATCACTATGGGTGGAAGCGGCAGGAGTCGGCGATGAATGTGGATGGCATCCCAATGCGAACCATCTGGCCGGAAGCCGGCACGGCCGTGGGGATCATCGACCAGACGCGGTTGCCGCACGCGCTGGCGACGCTTTCGCTACGATCTGGCGAAGAGGTGGCGGAAGCAATCCGAACCATGCGGGTGCGCGGCGCTCCGTTGATTGGAGCGGCGGCGGCCTATGGAATGGCGCTGGCCGTGACGGCCGATCCATCCGACACGTCGTTGGATCGGGCCGATCTGCTCCTGGCGGCGACGCGGCCGACGGCGGTGAATCTGCGATGGGCGCTGGACCGATGCCGAAAAGAACTGACGCCGCTGAAGCCGGGCGATCGGGCCAAGGCGGCATGGCGGCTGGCGGGTCTCATCTGCGATGAAGACGTGGCCATGAACCAGGCGATCGGCAAGCATGGGCTGACATTGCTGATGACGCGGCGGCGGGGGGATCGGCCGATCCAAATCCTGACGCATTGCAACGCGGGATGGCTGGCAACGGTGGATGTCGGCACCGCGACGGCGCCGATTTACGCGGCGCATGATGCCGGTATCAACGTGCACGTCTGGGTCGATGAAACCCGCCCGCGCAACCAGGGGGCCAGTCTGACGGCGTGGGAACTGGGACACCATGGCGTGCCGCATACCGTGATCGCGGATAATGCCGGGGGATATCTCATGCAGCACGGGAAGGTCGATCTCTGCATCGTCGGGACCGACCGGACCGCGGCCAATGGGGACGTGGCAAATAAGATCGGGACGTATCTCCAGGCCCTGGCGGCAAAGGATAACGGCGTGCCGTTTTACGTGGCGCTTCCGTCGCCGTCGATCGACTGGAGCTTGAGCGATGGGGGGAAAATTCCGATCGAAGAGCGCGACCCGGCGGAAGTGACGCGGATTTCCGGCTTGACCGGGGATGGGACGGTGGCGACGGTGCGGCTCACGCCCCAATCCAGCCCGGCGGCCAATTGGGGATTCGACGTCACTCCGGCGCGGCTGGTCGCGGGGTTGATTACGGAACGCGGCGTCTGCCCGGCGTCGCGCGCGGGATTGGCGGGACTCTTTCCCGAGAGGCGGGGGCCGGAACATGCGTAGCGGATGGGTCGATCAGGATGCGCAGCGGTGCGTCGATCATTACGGCGCGGCCGGCGTCAATCGGGATGTGGCGCTTCGCGTTTACACCTCGCGATTGCTGGGGCGGGAACCGAAGCTGGTTCTGCATGGCGGGGGGAATACGTCGGTTAAAACCAGCGGCCGCGATCTGCTGGGAGAGACGATCGAAGTGATTCACGTCAAGGGAAGCGGCTGGGACATGGCGGAAATTGAGCCGGCGGGGTTGCCGGCGGTGCGGCTGGCGCCGCTGCGGAAAACGCGGGACTTGGCCACGCTGGCCGATGAAGAGATGGTCGCCATCCTGCGGTCCAACCTGGTCGATCCCGCGGCGCCCACGCCCTCGGTGGAGACGCTTCTGCACGCATTCCTGCCGCATAAGTTCATCGACCATACTCATTCCAGCGCGGTCCTGAGCATCGCCAATCAGCCGGAGGGTGAAACCATTTGCCGCCAGGTGTATGGGGAACGGGCGGCGCTGGTTCCGTACGTGATGCCGGGGTTTGCCCTCTCCATCCGGGCGGCACAGGTTTATCAAGCGCAGCCTCAGGTGGAGGGATTGATCCTGCTGCATCATGGCATCTTCACGTTTGGCCAGACGGCGCGGGAATCATACGAGCGAATGATCGCCCTGGTGAGTCTGGCCGAAGAGCGGCGGCCGGCGGGAAAGACGCAGGTCTTTGTCGCGGCTGATTCGCCCTGGGCGAGCGCGCCGATAGCGCAGATTGCGCCGATCGTGCGGGGAGCGTGCAGCATTCCCGATCCATCGGTGCAGGGGGCATACCGGCGAATGGTGCTGGACTTCCGAACCAGTGCGGTCATCCTGCAATATGTCAATGGACGCGAGCTTGGGCGATATAGCCAGTCGGGCGTGGTGACGCCGGATCACACCATCCGCACGAAGAATCGACCGCTCATCGCCCCGCCGGCCCGCCTGCCGCTTTCCAAGTCGTTCGCCGAAGAGCTGCGCGCGGCCGTCCAGCGCTTCGTGGCGGAATACCAGGCTTATTTTGCGAGGCAGAACGCGCGGCAAAAAACTTCCAAACGCCAACTCGATCCGATGCCGCGCGTCGTTCTGGTTCCGGGATTGGGATTGTTCGGGCTGGGGCATAACGCCAAGGATGCGCGCATCGCCGCGGATATAGCCGAATCGACGGTTCAGACGATCACCGACGCCGAAGCGATCGGGCGGTTTGAATCCTTGCCGGAAAATGATCTGTTCGACATGGAATATTGGTCGCTGGAACAGGCGAAACTGGGGAAGGACGTTCCCAAGCCGCTGGCGGGGCAGATCGCGGTCATCACCGGCGGCGGCGGGACGATCGGGGCGGCGACGGGAAAACTTTTCGCCGACAACGGAGCCCAAATCGCGCTGCTCGATCTGGACGAGCCTGCGGCGCAGGCCGCGGCGCGGCGGATCGGCGGATCGGCCACGGCCGTTCGATGCGACGTGACGGATGGGGCGTCGGTGGCGGCGGCGTTCGAGGCGGTAACGGCGCGGTTTGGCGGCGTGGATATCGCCGTTTCCAACGCCGGGGCGGCGTGGCAGGGACGGATCGGTGAAGTCGATGAAGCGATCCTACGCCGCAGTTTCGAGATCAATTTCTTCGCCCATCAGAAGATCGCCCAGGCCGCCGTGCGAATCATGCTGGCGCAGGGGACGGGCGGGGCGCTGCTATTCAATGTTTCCAAGCAGGCCGTCAATCCGGGCGCGGAATTTGGGCCTTATGGGCTTCCCAAGGCGGCGACCCTTTTCCTGGTGCGGCAATACGCCCTGGATTACGGCCGGGACGGCATTCGCGCCAATGCTGTCAACGCGGATCGAGTTCGATCGGGGTTGCTGACGCCCCAGATGATTGCCACCCGCTCCGCGGCGCGCGGGATGTCCGAGCAGGACTATATGGCCGGCAATCTGCTGATGCGCGAGGTGACGGCGCAAGACGTGGCGCAGGCTTTTCTGCATCATGCCCTTGCCTTGAAAACGACGGCGGACGTGACGACCGTGGATGGCGGGAATATCGCCGCGGCGCTGCGATAGGCTGGGGGACCGATTAATTCCCCGGCTCGTTGGGAGGATTGGGGGTGTCCTCGGCCAGATCGACTTCAACACTGTCTTCGTCAATCCAGAGTTTTCCGCGCCCGTTCATCGTTAGACCCCATTCGATCGATGTGGTTTGGGGCGGAACGTCGGCGACGGCGGTGTACTGTTTCCAATCACGCGTGCCGATGATCGGACGATGTCCGCGCTGGCCTTCGTCGCCGAGCTTCTTGTCCCAAGGTCCGAAGGTGATGATTTGAAAGCCCGACCCGCCGGTGACGCCGCTGGATTTGATCCAGGCGCTTATGCGAATGCGATGGCCGAGGAATTTTGGATCGGGGTGCAGATCGTAATGTTCATAGATAGCCCATCCGGCGTGCGGGGCGGTCCGGGATTGGAAGCAGGTCGTGGCGTGACCGTCGTGTTGCATGGTGGGATCGGGCGTGGCGGAGTATCGCTGGGCAATCGGACTATAAATCTGCCAGTATTGGTCGTCGGTGAGCGGGACGTCGTTTCCGACGGCCTCAACCTGGAAATCGTCGGTCCAGATTTCCCCGGAGCAGAATAAGATCGCGCCCAGAAAAATCTTTGTGGCGTCCTGGGGAATGTCCCGGACGATCTCATACTTCTGCCAGTCGGTCGTGCCGTGGATCGGACGCGAGCACATCATCTGGTCGAACGCGACGATTTCACCACCCGTGCTATAGGCGTACATCTCCAATCCGGCGTACTCGCGGACGTTGTTGGTCTTGATCCAGCCGGAGATGCGAATCCGCTTTCCGCGAAGTTTATCGAGCGGACTGGTAAACGTTCGCCTCGCGATCATCTTGCCGGGGTTGGTCCAGAAATCATAGTGGCCGTCCGTGGGAATGTTGGGAATCAGCGCTTTAATGTGCCCGGCCGGCGCGGAGTCGGGCGTGCGCAAAGTGTTGGGATCGAGTTCATTGAGATATTCATCGGCCGGACCTGTGCCCCGGAAGGCGTCATTGGCCAAATGAACGACCGGAGATTCAACGGGCGCGGGGACTGTCGTGGGAACAGTTGCCGGAGCCGGCGGATTGTTGACAGCCGTGCCCGCCGCGGAGGCGCGAGTGTCGGGCAACGAATTGACGGCGACGGCCGCCGCCATCGCGACGACAGCGCCCGAGGCAGCAAGCCCCAGGATGAGTGATTGAATCTTCGCCCAGAAGAGGGTCCTGATCGTGGCACGGGCCAGCAACGGCCCCGCGCCGCCGGCGGCTTTCCCGATGGCGCCGGAACTGGCCAGCAGCGCCAGGCCCGGCGGTGCGGCGTGCAGAACCTGGGAGCAGAGACCTTGTTCCAGCGCATCGCCGGCGGTGACAATGCCGCGACGGGCCAGGAGGTTTTTGAGGCGTGACAGAGCGCGGGCGATGCGTTTTTGCGCCGCGGGTGTAGAAATTTGCAGAGCCAGCGCGACATCGTTCACGCTTTTATCCTGCAAATATCGAAGGACCAGCGCGCCGCGGTCCCGCTGGCCAAGCCGCGAGAGGAATTCATCCAAAACGCCTTCAATGCGAGCGGCGGCCGGCTGGGCGGCGGATTGCTCTTGTGCGGTTTTCATGGTCGCGGCCTCTTGTTCGTGGCGGCGCCGGCAACGCTCAAAGCGAATGGCATTGCACGAGGTTTGCCGCGCGGTTTTCAGCAGCCAAGCGCCTAGCATGGCGGGATTGCGGATGCGCGCCGCCTTGCGGGCCAGGACAATGAAGACGGCCTGGGTAACATCCTCGGCCATGTAAGTGTCGCGCACCTGGCGGCGGGCGGCGGAATAGACCAGATTGACGTAGCGCTGCACCAACTCGGTGAAAGCCGGCTCGGAGCCGGTTGCGAGATATTCGTGGAGAAGCTCGGCGTCGCTCATAAGGTTGCGTTCTGAATTGAATGTACCTTGCCGAAGGGAAAAACGGACAGAAATTTGATGAAAGAGCTAAGACTTTCCGACCTCAACCCCGGAAGTTGGAAAGGTTGTGAGGGGGACTGCCATGGGGAATGCGAAAGCCGCCTTCTTATGACTCCATTTTGCCTTTCTTGGCAACCATGATGAGGTCGGAGCTGTCGAGGGGATCGTACGGTTGATCCTGATGGCTGCCGAAAAAGGTCACGTCCGCCGCTCCGCTTTCACGGGCGATCGCCTCCAAGTCCTGCGACTTCAATCCGAGGAATGGCACGGAGCGGGAGAGAATAGGCGCGCTATCCAACGCGTTGTCAATCACCACCAGATCCACATACCCGCGGTCCGCGCATCGGTGAACGCCCTTGAGTATCAGCGGCTTCCCCGGCGACGGGGATTTGTTGATGATCTTCTGCCAGATGCATGGTCCTTGCGGCAATTTCCACAGGTTTAACACTTGCACGATTGCCAGACCTCCCGGTCGCAGCGCCGCAAGCATGTGTCGCAGCACTTGCGCCGCGGCCGTCGCGTCGGCGGCCAGCGCCAGTGAGTTACCGACGCAGACCACCGCGTCGAAGAAGCCCGGGGGACCGATTGGATGCTCGAAATCCTGAACCTTCCAGCGCAGACGTTCTGACTCGCCGAATGTTTCTTTGGCTCGTTGAATCATGTTCGGGCTGATGTCCAAACCGTGAACTTCCAAACCCCATGAACGGAACATGTCGGCATGCCGGCCCGTGCCGCACGCCACGTCCGCGACTCGTCGGACGTTCGATTGCTCAAATAGTCTGCGAAAGAACGGGGCCTCGTTGGCCAATCGTTTCGGCCAGTCGATCATCGCCTCGTACACATCGGTCAGGTCATCAAAGAAGGGTTTGCTCATCGTCCCGCCTGACGTTGAACTGGGTCGGTCAAATGTCAGCCATGGTGTCGAAGAACTCATGGTCGGAGTTATAGCCGCCTTCGCCCTTGTAGACGTGTTTGAAATCCGCGGCAAATTCGATGGCCGTGATCCACTTGACCATCTTGAAGCCGAGTTGGTTCTCCACGCGCAGACGGAGCGGCGCACCGTGAACGTCTTTGAGCGGCTTGAAGTTCATCTCGTAAGCCAGCAGCGTCTGAGGATGGCGGACGTTGGCGATGGTGTGACTGTCATAATACTGGCCGCCCCCAAGGCCCTCGCCGAATGAGTAGAAGATCACGGCCTTCACATTTGATTTTGGCCGCACGAGCTTCATCAGCTCGACCATCGGCACTCCGCCCCATTGGGCGATCCCGGACCAGCCTTGGATGCAGTGATGCAACGTGATCTGGCTTCGTTTGGCCATTGCATGCAGTTCTTCGAGCGACAGTTCGACCGGGTTCTCCACCAGGCCGTACACCTTCAGCCGATAATCCTTGAATTCATTGGCGGCAAGGGTTTTCCACTCGTCAGAGATAGGCAGTTTGCCATTGGGCCAAAAGAAAGGCGAGATGTCTTCGACCTTGTATTCAGACTTGGGGGCATGCCTGGCGAGCAGGAGCTGCAGGACGGGGTTGACCAATGCGTCGCCGATGCGCTGGATGGCTCGCGGGAACAGCCACGTTGCCCAGTTGGCCATGACGTTCAGCAGGAACAGGATTGCCAGCCCGGTCAGCCCGATGTACATGCCGAACCGCAGCAGATCGTCCGTGCCGATGACGATGTGATTCATGTTCCGGGCGAAGCCGGTGACGAAGACCATCGTCACGTGAACGATGACGAAAGCGACGTAGGCGCATAGTACGAGAAAGTGAATGGATCGGCCGATCTGCCGATTGCCGGGCAGATGAGGATACCAACTGAACCGATTGACCAGGGCCGGGGACATGGACGGCCCGGTAAGAATCGAGAGCGGCGTGAGGATGAAGACAACGGCGAAATAGGTGAGTTGCTGGAGCGCGTTGTATTGGAAGAATCCGTTAGGCTCGGGCGGGAGGTGGAACGTGGCGTAATGGACAAACACGGCCCAGGCATCCGGGAAGACATGCCAGGAGGTTGGCACGATCCGCCGCCAGTGATTCGTGGCGAATAGCAGAGAGACATAGACGATGCCGTTGAGCACCCAGAACAGCGCGCTGACGAAGTGCCAGTGTCGGGCCAATCCCAGCGTGTGCCAGCCGCCGGGCAGGCCCACCCAGGGTGACAGATACCGCGCATCGTCTTTGGCCGTGTACAACCGATCGAGCGGCACCTGCACCGGCGTGAAGCGAACCCATTCGCTGCCGGGGGTGCTATGCACGTTCCAGTAGAGTCGCGGATGGTCCATCAGGATTTGCAGGCCGCTACGGGCGAGCAAGACCAGGAACAGAAGGTTGATATAGTGCGTGATTCCGATCCAGGCCGGGAACCCGTAGGGCTGGATGGCTGTGGCCGGTGTAATCTCATGAACGGCGGGGACCGGAGGCAGGCCGACCATCAGCCATTGCGCGTATGCCGCGATCACCAGCAGCACGATGGGCGCGAGCAGCGGAAGGAGCGTCGTGAGTCGAATCCTTGGCGCTGCCGCCACGCGCGGCGCGTTCGTGGCTCGCAGTGCTTCCATTTCCCGGTTCATGGTGCGCCTCTCCCGGCCTTTCTCCGCAAAAGATCAACCGCGTCCGGAGTTGAAAGCGAGCACAATCAAACACAAGATCGCAAAGGCTGAAAGCAATACAAATCCCATGGTGTAGCTTCCGGTCGATTGGTGGATCGCGCCCAGGACGAGCGGCGGGAAAAATCCACCCAGTCCGCCCGCCGCGCCGACCAATCCGGTGACGCTGCCAACGGTTTCGGGGAAATGTTGGGGGACCAGTTTGAAGACGGCGCCGTTGCCCAAGCCGATGGCGGCGGCCATTCCAAGCGCGCCGATGGTGAACGTGCTTATCAATGGGCAGGCCATGAATATGGCGAACAGAGCGGTTGCGGGAAAGATAACAGCGAGGATGAGTCTTCCGCCGGCACGGTCGGCCAGCCACCCGCCCAGCGGCCGCAGGATTGTTGCCAGAACGATGAAGCCGGCGGTGCGGAAGCCCGCATCCACCTTCGTCAGACCAAAGACTTCGGTTAAGAAAATCGGCAACGACAGGGCCATGGCCACGAAGCAGCCGAAAGTCAGAAAGTAGTACAAGCTGAGCACCCACGATTGCGGCTGCGCCAGAGGCCGAACGAAATCGCCCCAGCTTTTTGCGGGCCTTTGTCGGGGCGCGTTGCGCGCCAAGACGAGGAACGCCATCAGAACGGTCGCCGCCGCCACACCCCAGGTCCAGAATCCCCATCGGTCTCCCAGCAACGCGGCGATGACGGGCGATCCGAACGCCGCCGCCGCCTGTCCGATATTTCCAACTCCATAAACTCCCAGGGCCATCCCCTGCTTTTCGGGCGGATACCACGGACTGACGAATCCGACGCCGACGGAAAAGCTCGCCAGCCCGATGCCAACCAGCAAGCCGCACGCCAGGAGCAGGGGAAAAGTGGTCACGTAACCGAGCAGGACGATCGGCACGATGGAAAGAATCATCGTTGCCGCGAAGACGCGACGGCCGCCGAATCGATCGGTGAGGATACCCAGCGGGATTCGGCCGATGCTGCCCAGCAAAACTGGAAACGCGATGGCCAGCCATTGCTGCTGCCCGGTCAGATGCAAGGTTTTGCGAATTTCGGGCATCATGGCCGAAAGCGAACCGAAGACGGCGAAGCAAACCGCAAAGGCCAATGTGCCAAGAGTCAGTTGCAGCGCATTTCCCGCGGGCGGGCATCGCTCCGCCAGGGGAATTGGCGGATAGGCGAGTGATTGGCTTGTCATGCGCGCCGCTCCATTGCGTAATGGTTCAAGTCTTGCGCTGTTCAAGGAATTCTTTGAGCGCCAAAGCGCCGTTGTGTTCCCGGTCCCGCGCGGCATACACGAACGTGACGATGCCTCTCCTGGCCTTGCTCGCCAAAAGTTCAACCGCCTCTGGCTTGGAATTCAGCTCTTTCCAGTACCGTTGCTTAAACTGCTTCCACCGCGCCGGATCGTGTCCGAACCACTTGCGCAAGTCCGGGCTGGGCGCCAGGTCCTTGAGCCACAGGTCTACCGCCGCCCGCGCCTTGGTAAGTCCGCGCGGCCACAATCGTTCCACGAGTATCCGTTCTCCATCCGTCAGTGAGGGGGCTTCATACGCTCGCTTCAGATGAATCATAGCTAATACCTCCGTCCGTTGGCAACGCTCGTTCGGCTTCAAGGCTGCGTGTGTTTTTCGGCTTGAACGATGGCCGAGTGGGCAGCAGCGCGTGACCGCCACGCGCACTTCTGGCAGAATACTCCAATGCGCGGCGTTCGACTCCACGGCCCGGCCGACCTTCGGTTGGAAGAGCTCCCCAGCCCCGCAGCCCCCGCGCCCGGGCAAGCCGTCATTCGCGTGAAAGCCGTGGGAATTTGCGGCAGCGATCTTCACACCTACCAGGATGGCCGGATCGGTACGACGATCCTGCAAAGCCCGCTGGTACTGGGCCACGAATTCGCCGCTGTCGTCGAGGCCGTGGGGCAAGGCGCGGTCGGAGGGAATGGCCAGCCGCTCGTTGCCGGCGATGCCGTCGCCGTCGATCCGGCTCAGCCCTGCCACGAGTGCGAACTTTGCCGCCAGGGACATCCCAACCTCTGCCTGGACCTGCACTTCGCCGGACACTGGCCCGATGACGGCGCTTTGCGCCAGCGGATGCTCGTTCCCGCATCCACTTGTTTCGTTTTGCCGGACAAGACGGATTTTGGGGTTGGCGCTCTACTGGAAACCTTCGGCGTGGCGCTTCACGCGATCGACCTGGCGAAAATCCGCGTGGGCCACAGCGTGGCCATTCTGGGCGCGGGGCCGATCGGACTGTGCATCCTCCAGGCCGCCCGGCTCGCCGGGGCAACTCCGATTTACGTCACCGACAAATTCCCCTGGCGGCTGGAACTGGCCGAGAAGTTCGGCGCGATCCCCGTCAACTGCGATCAGACCGATCCCGCCGCGGCGGTGATGACCGCGACCGCCGGACGCGGCGTGGACATCGCCATCGAAGCCGCCTGGGCCGACCAATCCATCCAGCAAGCCGCCGACATGGCCCGCAACGGCGGCCGCCTGCTTCTGGTGGGAATCCCCGGCGACGATCGCCTGACGCTTCGTCACTCCGTCGCCCGCCGCAGGGGCCTGAGCATTTACCTGGTCCGGCGGATGAAGCACGTCTATCCGCGAGCCATCGATCTGCATCGCCGCGGCCGGATTGATATGGCCAGTCTCATCAGTCACCGCTTCCCGCTGGAAAAAGCGGCCGAGGCATTTGCGCTCAATGCGCGATATGCTCCGAAAGTCGTGAAGATCATCATTGATATCTGATGCGGATCGGGGCCGACGAAGATGCGATCAAACGGGAGGTCATTTGTCATTAGTCATTTGTCATTTGCAAGACAATTCGGGATCGGCGATACCAAGGACAAGTGACAAATGACCAATGACAAATGACAAATGACAAACCTTGATTTCCAAGTCTCGCGAAGGCTTGTCCAACCTGTTACCATCGCAATCTTAGCCTGGGCTGGCCCGCCGTGGCGGCGTGCAGCCGCGACGCGATCGATTCAACCTTTTATCGCCTATGCATCCAAGTGCCCGCCCTTGGGATTTTCTGATTGTCACCGCGCCGAACGCCGCGCAGGCGGCGGCCTACGAATCCCAGTTGAAGCTTCGCCAGAAGTTGGGCCTGCTGGCCGGTGTGAACGAGGTGCTTGTCGTCGCCGACCCGCCTCAGCAACGCATCGGCAGCGGGGGCAGCACCGTGCTGTGCTTGTGCGAAGTGCTGCGGCGGACGTCCGGCGCGGGCGCCGGTCCCGGCGACTGGCTTGCCGCCTTGCGCCAGTTGCGGGTTCTGCTGGTTCATGCCGGTGGCGATTCCCGTCGTCTACCCGCTTACGGTCCGTGCGGAAAGATCTTCATTCCCGTGCCCGGCGAGAGCGACAGCGCTCTGTCTCATACCCTGTTTGACCGCCAGATCGCGGCCTATCTCGCGTTGCCGCCGACGCCGGCCGGCAACGGACAAATCGTAATCACCGCCGGCGACGTGCTGCTCAGCTTTGATCCCTCGGCGGTGCGCTTTGCCGACACCGGCATCACCGGTCTTGGCTCGCACGCCGCGCCGCAGCGGGCGGCCAGGCACGGCGTCTACTGCACGGTGCCGAACGGCCAGTCGGCCGGTGGGGCGGTTCGACTTTACCTCCAGAAGCCAACCGTCGCCGAGCAAGAGCGGCAACAGGCGATCGACCGCTATGGGCAATCGGTGCTGGATATCGGCGTCATTGCTTTCGACGCCGCCACCGCCGTCGCCTTGCTGCGGTCCTGCGGCGTGGGTGAGGCGGCCGGCGAGGCGCGCTGGTCCGGCGAGGTCGGCGGGGCGATCGAAACGCTGGGCCTGGACTTTTACCGGGAAATCTGCTGCGCTCTTGGACGGGATGTCACGCCCGAGCATCACCGCAACAGTGCGCGCGGCAGCGGATCGAAGTGGAACGATCAACTGCTCGATCGCCTGTTCAGGCAACTCAGCAAAATCCCCTTCACCGCGCAAGTGCTGCCGCATTGCTCGTTCCTGCACTTCGGCGCCACGCGGCAAATCATCGACAGTGGGGTGGAACTGTTGCGCGAAGACCGCGGAGTCGTGCAGTCCAGTTTGGTGCTGAGCATCAACAATGACATCCGCGAAGGCGGCGGCGTGGTGGGTCGCCAGGCGTGGGTGGAAGGTTGCACGCTGGCCGCTCCGCTAACCGTTGCCGGCGAGAACGTGGTGGTGGGGGTGGACGTTCGGGCGCCGCTGTCGCTGCCGGCCGGCGCCGCGCTGGACGTGCAGCCGGGCCGCGACCGGTCCGGCAAAGAGGTCTGGTTCGTCAGATACTACGGGACGCGCGACGGGTTCAAGGAATCGCTCGCCGCGGGCGCCACGTTCTGCAATCGGCCGATGTCGCAATGGCTGGAACTGATCGGCGCCAAGAGCGACGACGTCTGGCCGGCAAATATCCCCGTCGAACAACGCAGCCTGTGGAACGCCCGCGTGTTTCCAGCGGTTCGATCGGCCGCCGAATTGTCACAATGGCTGTGGACGTTCGATCCCGTCGGCCCCACCGCCGACGGCCAGGCCTGGCTGGCGGCTGACCGCTACAGCGCGGCGGAGATCCTGGAGTTGGCCGATCCCGAAACATTCCACGCGCGGCGCAGCGCGATTCGCGTGGGCGAGGTGTTGCGGTCGCTTCGCCGGTTGTTCCGACAGGGCAGCGGATTCAGCGCCGCCGATCTGGCACACGTGCTGGCGAGGTCGCCGGACCCCGCGGCGACATTGCACCAAGTGCTGGCCGAAGCGATGTGGTATCACCGCGAACACGGCGACGCGGGAATGCAGGCATTTGTCTTCGCCAGGATCATTCATTCGGTGGGTCACGCGGTCGAATCGCTGGAATCGGCAGGGCAGATTCTCAGCCGGCTTAATGAACTGCTCACTGCGCAAGAGCGCACGTGGCTTGGCGAACTTGGGCTTTTGCCCGGCGAACACGCCTCGCCGCTCTCCTGGGCGCGGCGGGCACAGTCCTCGGCATTTGATGACCTGGGACGGACCATCATCTCCGGCGATTCGCCGTCGCAACACCCCGTCCACCGTCTTCGCAGCGACGAGATCGTTTGGGGCCGCGCCCCGGCCCGATTGGACCTGGCAGGCGGCTGGTCGGATACGCCCCCTTATTCTCTGGAACACGGCGGATGCGTGGTGAACGCCGCCATCGATCTGAACGGGCAACCGCCCATCCATTGCTATGGCCGGGTGATTCCCGAACTATTGATCCGCATCGGTTCGATCGACCTGGGCACGCGGATCGAAATCACCCAACTCGACACGCTGTTGGATTTCAGCAAGGCCGGCAGCGAATACGGCCTGGTGAAGGCGGCGCTGGCCCTCAGCGGATTCTCGCCCGAGGTCGGCGATTGGCCTGCCGACGTCACGCTGAGAAAGATGCTGGAGCTATTCGGCGGAGGGATCGAACTGACCACGCTGGCTGCGGTGCCCAAGGGCAGCGGGCTGGGCACCAGCAGCATCATGGGCGCCGTCATCTGCTCGGTCGTCGCCCGAATGATGGGCCGGCAACTTGCCCAGCGAGAACTCTTCTACGCCGTGCTCAGATTGGAACAGGCCCTCACCACCGGCGGCGGATGGCAGGACCAGATCGGCGGCGTGGTCGATGGAGTGAAAGTGGTCACCACCGATGCCGGTCTGATGCCCGATGCCCGCGTGCATTATGTCCCCTCGGATGTCCTCGATCCGCACATCAACGGCGGGTCCACCCTCCTCTACTATACCGGCATCACCCGGCTGGCGAAGAACATCCTGCAACAAGTGGTGGGGCGATACCTGGACCGCGATCGCCAGGCGATGTCCACCTTGAAACAAATCCACGCCCTGCCCCCATTGGTTGCCGACGCGATGTCCCGCAAGGACCTGGCGGCCTTCGGCCGACTGATCGACGTTGCCTGGCGACTGAACAAGCAACTCGATCCCAACAGCACCACGCCCCAGATCGACGACATCCTCGATCGCGCTCGCCCGCATCTGCATGGAGCCAAACTGCTTGGCGCCGGCGGCGGCGGGTTTCTGCTGATGGTCTGCAAATCTCCCGCCGACGCGGACGCCATCCGGCGGATGCTCCAGGATGCATCCCCCAACCCCCGAGCCCGGTTCTTCGATTTCAGTCTCAACCACAGCGGCCTGGCGGTGAATGTGTGCTAAAGTCCGGCCGGTTAGCACCGGTGCGCGATTGGGATGCCGATCGGATCACGTGCCTGGCTCATGAAGCCAGAGCACCGCGAGTGGCTTCCTCAGATTCTTCAGCGTCTCCAAACCGCGCATCGGCTTTGGACGCGGAAGCATCAGTTACAGAACGTATCGCGCGCCCGGCCAGACATGAACGGCAGCCCCGCATGTACATGCGGGGCTTCGGGGGATGTGGCGCGTACTCAAACCGGAATCCGTATGAGAGCCATTCACCGCGGAAGGTGAAAACATGCCTGGATGAGAGATACGGCAGGATGTCTAGAGCTTTTCTGCTTTTGCGTACACAACCATCTCGTCTTTTCCGCGAAGATCGGCGGGATGATACCGGGGGATGGGAAGCTTCAACTGCTCGAAGGCCACCGGCGCGACCTTTTTGTCAACGAGCCCAACGGCCACGGCAACTCCATAGATGATGGCCTCCGGGCGCGGCGGACAACCGGGGATGTAAAAGTTCACCGGCAGGACCGTCTCCACCGGGCCGAGAACGGCATAGGTGTCGTGCCAGATTCCACCGCCACACGCGCATGAGCCGATCGCGAAGACGAGCTTGGGCGCCGGCATCGCCTCGTAAGCGCGGCGCAATGCCTGTGCAGTGGATCGCAGCGCCGGGCCCTGGCAGAGCATGACATCGGCATGCCTTGGCGAGCCGACGAGCTTGATGCCAAAACGCTCGATATCGTAGTAGGGCGTGAGGACGTTAAGCACTTCAATGTCACATCCGTTGCACCCACCGCTATTGGCGTGGTAGACCCACAGGGATCGGCCGAACATTTTCTCACAGAGGCTCTTGAACATGACGATCAGTCCAGTTCGATGTTGATGTCGTCCACGACCGGCTCATTTCCCAGGTAAGCCTCCGAACGGAGGATCACGCGTTGGTTTTCCAGATCGTCGGCACGATAGCCTTTCAGCTTCAACTGCTCCAGCGGCGACGGTTCCTTGAAGCACCGGCCGCAGCGTTGACACGTGCTCATGAACAATTCCAGGTGCTGCTGAAGATCGCCGATCCGATCGGTGGCGGTCTCGAAATCCCGGCTCATGGTGATGGCCTTTTCAGGGCAGACATCGGCGCAGCGGCCGCAGTAGGTGCAGCGGCGGCCGAGGTAATGCAGGACGCGAATTTCCTGGCAAACGTCGAAGATCAGGATTTCGCGAGCGGGACAATTGTTGGCGCATCCGGCGCAGCCGATGCACTTGGCGGGGTCGAAGATCGGCCGGCCGCGGAAGTTGGCCGGCGCCGGGCGCGCCTCGGCGGGATAGGGAAGGGTCACCCGGCCCGCTTTCAGGCAGATGATCGCCTCTCTTGCTTTGCTAAACAGCGACAAGGCGCACCTCCATCACATGCCGAAGCTCGCCAGGACCAATGCCCCGAACGCGACGACGATCATCGCCGCGAAATAGCGGATGGCCTGGTCGATGCGATAGCGAGCGTACGTGGCGGCGACGAGCGTCACCGCCAGGATCAGCACGAATATCTTCATCCAGAAGACCAGCCAGCCGAATGGGAGCGGCAGCGTCGATCCGAACGGAACAAACAGCGACACAAACAGGGCGCCGTGAATCACGAGACGGCACATCTGAGCATACTTGAACAGCGCGAGCTTTGGTCCGGAATACTCCATCAGGGGGCCTTCCATGATTTCCGTTTCGGCTTCGGCGGTGTCGAATGGAACGCGCTGCACGAATGCCTGAAAGGCAAGAATCATGACGACAAGAATGATCAGACCCGACCACGGAACGCCGCCGATCGCGTAGACGGATCCCCCAAGCACGCTGTCGAGCTGGAAGGATCGCACGTGAATCGCGCCGATGACCAGGGCGATGACGAGCAGCGGCTCCAAGGCGATCATGGTCATCATTTCACGGCTGATGCCGATGAGCGAATAGGTCGATCCGGCGGCCAAACCGGCAAACAAGGTGCAGATTCCGCACAAGGCGAGCAGGTAGATCAGCACGATCACGTCCGCCGCGTTGCCCATGGGCGATGCGAATCCCATCGGCACGAAACAGGCCACGACGAGCGTGCTCGACATCGCCAGGTACGCCGCCAGCCTCTGCATGACGGGCGATTCGCCCGACTCGATGTCCTCCTTGCCGAGCAACTTGAGCAGGTCCATATACGGCTGGAGCAGAGGCGGACCCTGGCGGGATTGAATTCGCGCGGTGATTCGACGCATCACGCCGTGGCAGAGCGGCGCGACGAGCAACACGATCGCCGCATTGCCGAAGCATTTCAAGAACATCCATAGGACGTCGCGAGCCATATCGCTCTACCCTTTCTTTCGGCCGATCAAGTTCTCGATGCCGGGTGACCAAACGCGCTTCACGCCCGATTTCAAGTCGATCGTCTCCAGGCGATCGGTGCAGGAAAAACACGGGTCGATGCTGGCCAGGGCAATGGTCATGTCGGAGAGGGACTGATCCTTGATCATCATTGGAACACCTTGCAGGTTCTGGTATGTCGGCGCTCGGACTCGCCACCGTCGCGGACGATTGTTCTCGCCGGTGATGACGAAGTGATGGCATTCGCCGCGCGGGGCTTCGACCGACGACAATCCAATCCTGCCGACCGGCAGAAGATCGGCGATTTTTTCCTCGATCGGCCCGCGCTCCATCTTTTCCAGGCATTGGCGGACGATCCTGATCGCTTGGCAGACCTCTGGGGCGCGGACAAGCAGACGCGACCAGACATCCCCGCCACGCTCCGTGACGACGTCGAATTCAATCCTGTTGTATGCGGCGTAGGGATGGTCGCGCCGGCAGTCGATTTCGACGCCGGCCGCACGCGCCATGGGACCGATCAAACCCGCCTGCTTCACGAGTGCGGGATCCGCGATCCCCACGCCGCAGGTTCGCTTCTGGATGTTCCTGTCTTGCAGTACCGCGCCGACCACCGCGCGCCATTCCGTTTGGAGCGTATCAAGCACGTTCACCAGTTCGTCCTTCAACTCCGGTGTAATGTCGCGCCGCACTCCACCGACGACGCACAGACCATAGGTCTTACGATTTCCGGTGATTTTCTCGGCCATCCACATGATCCGTTCGCGAATGCGAAACGCCTGCATGAAGAGGGTATCGAAGCCCAAAACGTGGCCGGCCAATCCAACCCATAGCAGATGGCTGTGCAGGCGTTCGATCTCCAACATAATCGTGCGGATGTATTGGGCGCGGGGCGGCACTTCCAGGCCGGTCGCGCTCTCGACCGCCTGTGCATAGGTGACGCTGTGAACGCATCCACAGATCCCGCAGATGCGCTCGGCCATCACTGGAATGTCATTGTAGCTGAGGACAGACTCGGCAAGCTTCTCAATGCCGCGATGGACCATGAACCCGCGATACTCGCAGCCGCGAACCATCTCGCCTTCGACGTACAGCCGAAAATGCGCAGGTTCATCCAGCGTTGGATGGAAAGGTCCGAAGGGCACGACGACACAGCCTTCCGGCGGATCGTCGAACTTGAATTGTCGCTCGTCGTCGAATCCTTGCGGGGTCTGGTTCCACGCAAAATCCTTCCGTAGCGGATGCACGCCGTCCGGCCAGCCATCCGGCACAACCAGGCGTTTGGGATAGGGATGCCCCAGCATCTTCACGCCGACCATGTCCATGATCTCGCGCTCGGCCCAATTTGCCGCGGGGACGACGCCGGAAATGCTCTCCACCGTTGGATCCTCCGGCGGGACATAAGCAAGGACGCTGCACAGGAGATCGACACGATCGAACGCAAAATCGTGTGCGATCAGAAACTTGCCGCTGTAGGGGCGATCGTCGGCGCCGATGCTGATGACATATCGGGCCCCCAGCTCCTGGAAAACGTGCTGGCAGATCGGCTTGAGCGCCGAGGGGCGCACAAATATGAACACGCGGGTTTCGCCCGTCAGATCGGCTCGCTCGATGGCGTCACCGAATTTTTCCCTGAACTGATTGAGTCTCTCGCGGGCGATCATGGGGTTTCCTTCACGTCAGAGGCTTGTCGGACGGCGCGCGGCATGCCGCCCAGCCAACGGAAGTAACGTTTAATTTCGCCGTACAAGTTGTGGGCGACGTAGCGGTGGCAATCGGCCTCACGGGCGTATCCGCAGAGCCACGGCTCGGCGGCGCGACGCTTGGCGCCGCCAAGGCGGGCGACCAACCACGTCACCAGCAGCATTGCGCCCAGCACTACGACCAGCGCCAGCGGCACAAACACCGCGGCGGCGCCCGGACCTTCGATCCCCTTCAAAGCGCCGCCGTTGATCGTCTCGGCGCCTGTTGCCAGAGAAATGCCGTAGCCCTGCCGGCTCATCTGCATCGCCGCCTGGAAAATTCGAAGGCCGATTACCGGCAGGACGCCGAGCAGAACACAGAGGACGGCGAGAAAGATCTGCGGCAGTTGCATGGTGAACCCCACTTCGAGCCGCCTGCTCGCCAGCGAACGTTGGCGCACCAGTTCGCTCGTGCGCGACAGGAAGCTGGCGCCGAAGAATTTGATGAACGAGGCGAGCGTCAGTGCGCTGGTCAAGATCGCGACGACGGCGCAGGCCGGCAGATATCTCGCGCCGCTGCCGCCCTGGATCGCCGCAACGTAAATCGCCCACTTGCTGGCAAATCCGTTGAACGGCGGCACGCCGGAGATTGACAGGGATGCGACCAGCGCGGTAATCGCGGTGAGCGGCATGAACTTCATCAGTCCGCCCAGCTTGTTCATGTTCTGCGTGCCGGTGGCGTGCAGCATCGACCCGGCGTTGAGGAACAGCAGTCCTTTGAACGCGCCGTGATTCATGACGTGGAACAGCGCCCCGAACAGCGCGAAGGCCGCCAGCGAGGGCGTGCGGAGCAGGGCCATGCACGCGCCGGCGCCCAGCAGGATATAGCCGATTTGCCCGATGCTGTGGAACGCCAGCAGCCGCTTGGCTTGTTCCTGTTTAAGCGCCTGCATCGTTCCGGTGAAGAGGGTGATGGCACCCAGCGCGGCGATGAGGGCGCCCCAATTGGCCAGCGGATAATGCGCCCACGCCGCCGGCGGCACGAGCCAGAGGAAGTAGCGAAGCAGCCCATAAACGCCGGTCTTGATCATCACGCCCGACAGCATCGCGCTGACCGGCGATGGCGCGGCGGGGTGGGCATCCGGCAGCCAGATTTGCCCGAACGGCCACATGCCCATCTTGATGCCGAAGCCGATCAGGAACAGCGCGAACGCGATCGACGTTGCGATGGGCTTGGCGCTCAGCAACATGGGCAGATTGGCGCTGACCGTTTCGAAGTCGTATTTGACCGTGCCGCCGCTGACGGCGAGCAATTCCGCGCCGATCATCGTTGCGGCACACGCGATCTGCATCATGATGAGGAATTTGTAGGCGGCGCGGACGTACTCCGGTTTGCGATGTTCAAAGCGAATCAGCGCGTACCCTGAAAGCGTCATCATCTGCCAGAACATGAAGAAGAACCACATCATGTCGGTGGTGCTGACCAGCCCATACATGGCGGCGAGAAAGATCAGCAGATGCGGGTAATATCGCGCCACGCCGTAGTCCGCGTAATGCCGCATGTAGACGATCGAATACAGCACCGCCGGCATCGCGATCATCGCCGCCAGCGAGAGGAAGACGGCGGTTAAACCATCGACGTGGAACCGCAGCGCAAATCCGACCTGTGGCACCGCCCAGAAGGCGGCGGAGTGGAGTGAAGGGCCCACGCGGAGCACTCGAACAACGGCCCGGAATATCATCGCTGCCGATGCCACCGTCACCCCAAACGCGAGCACACCGGCCAAGGTCTTGCTGCGCGCGCAAACGAGCGTCAGCGCCGCCCCGCCGAGGCAGGTGAGCATGGCGGCGACGATCAGTTGTTCCGGGGTCAGCATACGCTCACTCCGGCGCTGAACGCGCGTTGTAACAACTCGCTCAGCGTCTCCAGGGCCGCCTGCGCGCTTCGCGACAGCCCATGTCGAGGTTCGAGCGATTCCGGTTGCACGCCCAGCAGCCAGGCTTTGGTCGTGCCCCTGGCCTCGATCCATCGGGCGAGCAATCCAAGCGACAAGCGGTGCGTTGAAACCTGCGGAAATCGGCCCGTCATTTCGTCGGTATCCAGAAATACGGCCGATCCCGGCGCGGCGCCGAAATCCACGGCATCGACGAAAATGAGATGGTCATATCCATCGCTCGCGCCTCGAAACAGAAATCTCTCCGGATCATTCCCCGCGATAACCAAGTCCCTCATTCCCCGGCCGGCCAAATCTTCTCCCAGCCGCACGCCGAATGCATCATCACCCCCGTCGGGATTGCCAACGCACATCAGGCAAACATGCCCGTGCAGGCGATTCAGGTGTTCGCTGAGGCTCTGCATTAGATGTCCTCGCCAAGTTTCTGGATCTGCTCGTAAGTGAAGACCGGCCCATCAACGCAGATGTAGGCGACGCCGATGCAGCAATGCCCGCATTTCCCGACGCCGCACTTCATGTAGCGCTCCAGGGTTGAGACGATATTCCCTTGCTTGAATCCCATCTCCAGCAAATCACGAATGACAAACCGGAACATGACCGGCGGCCCGCACACGAAGGCGATCGAGTTGTCCACCGGCACGCGGACGCCCGGGCGCTTGAACAAGCTGCCGACGACCCCGACGTGACCCGCCCATCCCTTGTCCGCCCGGTCCACGGCCACGTGGCAGTGCACATCGGCGGTGCTTTGCCATTCGTCGAGGTTCTTCAGATACATCAGCTCGCGGGGCGTTTTAGCGCCGTAGAAGATCTGGATGCTTTGGTACCGCTTTCGATGGGCGATCGCGTAGACGATGCAGGAGCGCAGCGGGATGATGCCAATCCCGCCGGCCACGAATACCAGGTTCTTGCCGTAATAATCCTCCATCGGGAATCCATTCCCATAGGGTCCGCGCACGGCAAACTTGTCTCCTGGACGCAGTTGATGGAGCGCGGCGGTGCAACTGCCGACTTGGCGAATCGTAAAGAACGTTTCGCTTTCGGTCGGGCTCGGCGGGAGCGACGCGGGGAATTCGCCGATGCCGAAAATCGAAACCTGCGCGAATTGTCCCGGGCGGAACTGCTTGAATTTGCTCTGGGTCGCGGGATCTTCGAAGCGCCAGTAGAACGTCTTCACCTCGGGGATGTCATCCACGATACGCTCCAGGACCGCCGTCTTGGGCAGATAGATGTTCTCACTGCTTGACGGGTTCATTCTTATCCACCTCCGTAGCGGGGGGCGAAGCGGTTTGGGCAGTAGCGCGGCGAAGCATTTCCACCACGCTGGGCATGCCGATATCCCCGTGACAGACGCTCACGCATCGCCCGCAGCCGACGCACGCCATGTCCAGTTCGCGCTGGATAAAGTAGTGCGCGAGTTTCCGAAAAAATCGGCGATTGCGGCGATCGTGCACCGCGCGGCGCGGGTTGAATCCGCCCGCCATGCGCGTGAAACCGGCCAGCGCGCACGAATCCCAGATCCGCACACGCTCGGCTTCGTTTGGCCCGGACTGACGGTCGCTCACGGTGAAGCAGGTGCACGCAGGGCAAACGTAGGTGCATCCGCCGCATTCCATGCAGCGCCTGCCGATTTCCTCCCAGGTCGCATCCAGGATCTTTTCCTGTGAAACATATCGCACGGTGGCGGGGAACCAACTGGTGGTCGTCTTGAATCGCTTGCGTACCCCGCCAAGGATTTCCCGCCGGCGCTCGATATGCGCTGCCGTCCCCTTGCGGAAAATCGGCTCGCAAAACAACGTCTCCCCCGCGGCTGTTCCGGCCACCGCGATGAATTCGCCCTCTCCCAGGTCCATCAATTGCAAATCGAAATGCTCGCGTGCGGCCGGGCCGGTGTCGGCGCACACGCAAAAGCAATTCTCGCCAATGTCTCGCGCGGGATCGGTGCAGACGATGTTGACCAGAAACATGGCTTTGCGCCGCTTTTCATAATAAATGTCCCGAAATTCCCGGTTGAGGTAAAAGCGATCGAGATGCCAGATGCCCGCCACGTCGCAGGAGCGGATGCCAAAAATCGCGCGCAACGGATGCTCGTAAACGGGTTCAATATCGATCCGACCGTCGCTTCGATGGAACTTCATCAACTGTTCGATATGCGGCAACACGAATCGTTTGGGCGGATACGAGGGATTCGCAAAATGGAGCTGAACGTCGTCGCGATTTTCATTGGTGACGGTGT
>JBEKIV010000015.1:0-29226 GCA_050011595.1 Tepidisphaeraceae bacterium | reverse complement strand
CGAACCCAATCTTCCTGACCTTTTTTCCGGGTCGGCACATTCTCAATCATCGCGTGCCAGCGCGGCGGGATTTGATTGTGTAAATTGCCGCCAATCCCGCCAGCAGCGCCAGGCTGGACCAGGCGGCGGAAGGTAGTGGTACGGCCGAGCCGGCGGTAGCGGGATTTTGATTGAATTCGATAACGTATCCCTGTGGAAGCGAGAAGCCAGCTACTCCGTTCTGCGGGGTATCGCCCCAAGTCGGTCCGATGCTGGCAAAATCGTAATAGCCGATCGCCTGCGCCGGAATATTACCCGGATAGCCGTCAGGCTGATTGGGGCCCCATGGCGCATACGAAAAGCTTGCGCCGTTGACCCAAACCCAGGTTGCGTCTGAACCGTTAAAGTCGTTGGACGCAGAAGCCCCCAGCCACGGGCCCAGGAAGTCTGAGTTGACGCTCAGCGCTGTCCAATAAGGGGAAGTATCGATCAACGAGAATACAAAGCTGTTTTCGGCAGAACTCGTGGGACATGCCAAATATCCCCCTTGCGCGACGGCGGCCGACTGTGCAGCGCCCCAGGTAATGCCAGTTGGCACGAGGACCGGCGCATACCAGTGTCCGTCGGCCGAGTCGAAACTCACGGTCAATGCCCGCACACTGCTCCAATGAGCCAGCGCCAGAGTGCAAGCGAAAAATCCCCAAGCGGCAACGCGTCGATTCAACATTTTTTCCTCGCAAGCGAAGTGATGCACCTATACCAGAAATTTCCAGTTGCAAGCCGTTCGAGAAACACCCTACAATTTTGAGTGGAATCATAAGTATTCAAACCGGACCTATCAATCAAAATCTTTCGCACAAGCAGGTGATTTATCCCAAGGTGATTTCCATGTTCGGAGGTTTAGCGCAAGTACCGCAGAGAACCGCGTTTGCATTGCATCAGGGCCATTTCTGACCCATCTTTGCGCCGCATCGCGCAGACTGCCGCTGGCTCGTGGGCGGCCAGCCGATCACGCTTGAGGTGGTTGGGAAGGTTCGGGCCCAGCCGGCTCAATAACACTTTCTTTTTGTCAGGGCAGAATTCCGAGAATCCGTCAAAGATAAGAGATGCAGTTCACATGCCGGATACTGACAGACTCACCGAAGATCGTAACAGGCGACGTACTCCTCGAATGGCTTGGCCTCGAACACGCGCCGGCCCATCCCATCCAAAACCATCCCCGCCCACTCCTGCTGATCCGGGGCATCCTCGAACATCACCCACACCCGCTTGCCCTTCATGTCCGCCAGTAGTTCCTTGTATCCCTCGACTCCATCCACCTTTTGCTTTCCCCGAATCGCCGGCAAATCGGCCAGGCCGAATCGGTCGCGGTAATACTCGTAGGGATAGTAGCAATACTCGTAGACGTACAACTGATCCCCGGGCTGACGATGCTCGGCCACCAGCGACATCACCTGGCGCATGTCGCTGTGAAGCCACGGCTTCCTGATGTATTCCCGCGTTTTGTTCAGCGGCGTGATCAGCAGAAATATCAGCGCGATGATCCCGACGGGTCTTCGCTGGCCTTGAAACAGATATTCAAACCCCGCGCCGATGAAGATCGCCAGCATCGGACAGATGAACAGAATCAGCCGTTCCTTGAACGGATATTTGCCAAACCCCGAAGCGGCCAGAGTGAAAACGATGGGCAGGAGCAGCGCCAGCGCCGCCGATTTTCTGCGCCGCCAGAGGATCCCCACGCCCACGAGGAACACCAGCGCGCAAAGCCCGACGAATCCCATCGACAGCGGGCTTTCGAATATCTGGAAGAAGGTCTCCTTGTACCAGATCAGGGCGGCGATGGATTTCGGCGCCGGCGCGAAAGCATCGGCCTCGGCCCAGAACGACCGCATGAACGTGCTCTGGCTCAGCCGGTGCAGGACCAGGAGATAATTTCCCGCGAAACTGGCCGCCCAGGCTGCCAAGACGAATAGCATCGGCCGGGGATCGCCTCGCGGCTTGCCGCCGAGCCATTCCATCGCCCCCAGAACGGCGATCCCGCCCAGCACGAACACCACCGGATGCGAAAACCAGATTGCCAGCGCCCCCACGATGCCCAGCGCGATCGTTCCGCGCTTCGACGGCGCCATCCCGCGCGACCAATCGCCCACCGCGATCGTTCCCAAAAGCAACGTGAACACCGTCAGCAAAACGTCCGTCGCATATTGCTTGGCGTCGGAGGAGTAATCATATTGCTTGGCGCCCATCGCCAGCACCACCAGCGCCATCACCGCGCCGCCCGGCGTCAAGACCTTTCGGCAAAGCCAATAAAACAGCGGCAACGACAGAATCGACGCCGACAGCGGCACAAGCCGCAACGACCACTCATGATTCCCCAGCAGGGTGATGACCAACTTCTCGATCATCAAAAATCCGATCGGCGCGCCCTGATCGTTGTCCAACGGCTTGAGCAGCCCGCCGAAAGAGCGATGAACGATATTCAGCGCCAGCGCCGCCTCGTCGCGGTACATCGAGCGGTTGTAAAGATAGAACCACAGCCGCATTGCGATCCCGACGCCCATCACCAGCATCGCCAGCAGCGTCCACGCGATCGAAGACCCGGCCTGTTCGCCTTCCCGGACCTGATTGCTGGCAACTTCGGATTCCAAGTCAAGGCCTCTGTTGTGACTACTGGCTGACGCCGCGGCCGCGGCTCAAGTATGCCACGAGAAACTCCAGAAACAAAACCGCGACGATGGCCGGGCCTGGCGCGATGAAGGGCCAGCGCCAGGAGACGGCGATCCCCGCCAGCGTCGCCGCGACGTTGGCGGCGACGGCGACGGCCATGACGATGTTCATTCTCCGGCTGACCGCCAGGGCGGCCGCGCCCGGCAGGACCAACAGCCCGGCCACCAGCAAATTCCCCGCAAGCTGCATCCCCGCGATAATCACCATCGCCACCAGCAGAATCAGCAAATAATGCACCAACCCCACCGGCACGCCGCTCACCTCCGCCAGCGTCGGATCGAAGCAGTAGAGAACGATTTGCCGCCGAAGGACGGCGACGATCAAAAGGATCGCCGCACAGACTCCGGCCGCCAGCGCCGTGGCGGCGGGGGGCAATCGGTTGACGTTTCCGAGCAAATAAGTCTCCCAGCCCACCGTGCTGCCGCGGCCGAGGTGGGCGTGAATCCCAAACGCGATGAACCCCCACGCCAGCGCCGCGGCGACGAAAATTCCGATGGCGGCGTCGCCGCTGACGGCCCGGCGGCGGCTGATCCAGGCCACGGCCGCCGCCGTCGCCAGCGCGAACGCCGCCCCGATCAGAAAAATTGCCCCCCCGTTGTTCAGCGCCGGAAACGCGATCGCCAGCAGCACGGCCGTCCCGATCCCGCCGAACGCCGCGTGCGCGATCCCATCCCCCAGATACGCCCATCGCCGCAGCACCACGAACGGCGATAGCACCGCGCCCGCCACGCCCACCGACGCCGACGCCACCGCCACGCGAATCGTGTTCGACGTCAACTGCGAATTGGCCAGCCACGGCGACGCGTCCATCATCGTGCACCACGTTTCATTGAGCTTCTGGGGAAAGGCTTCACCGCGAAGACGCGAAGGACGCGAAGTTGCGCGAAGTCAAAATCGAATCTTGTTTTTCTTCGCGTCACTTCGCGTCCTTCGCGTCTTCGCGGTAATCTGCACTTGAGGCTCACGACCTCGCTCATCCCGCCCTGCTGGTTCGCAATTCCGCCAAGTCCGATCCGAACATTTCGCGGGCCAGTTCGCGCGGCATGTTTTCCGGAACGTCGTGATAATGCAGCGTCACGTTCAAACACGCCAGCCGATCGCAAACCGCCGCCACCGTGCGCACGTCGTGGCTCGCCAGAATCACCGTCAGCGCCAGCGATTGCTTCAGATCGCCGAGAAACCGGATGAACTGATCCTGCCCGACGCGGTCGATGCCGGTGGTCGGCTCATCGAGCAATAGCACGTGCGGCCGGGACGCCAGCGCCCGGGCGATGTAGGCGCGCTGAAGTTCTCCGCCGGACAACGATCCGATCGGCGTTCGGGTGAGTTCCTCAATCCCCACTTTGCCCAGCAGCCATTGCACGTGCCGAAGATCGTCAGCCGACTCCCGGCCGAGAATCCCGATCTTTCCCGCCAATCCCAATCGCACGAACTGCCCGACGTCGATCGGAAACCCCGGGGGCGTCCACGGATTCTGCGGAAGATATCCCAGCACGTCTCCCCGGCGCACCGCGGCCACGGCCGGCATCCCCGCGACCGAAATCGTCCCCCGCGTCGGCTTCAGAAGCGCCAGCAGCAGCTTCATCAGCGTGGTCTTCCCCCCGCCGTTGGGGCCGATCACGCCGACCGTCGTCCCGCGCGCCACGGAGAGGCTGACGCGCTTCAGCACCAGCCGCTGGCCATAGGCGAAATCGACGTTGGAGATCTCGATGATCGGTTCGGACACGGCGGGTAAGGATATGCCATCGAAGGCCAAGAGGCGAACGTCTAGCCATATTCACGGCCGGGTCGCCGGCTCCACGGGCCTCACGTCGATCACGCCGGGATCGTAGTCGATCGCGCAGACGTCCCGGTACGTCTGCCCGGCCCGAGTGCCGATCGCTTCGATGCGGTTTTCGCCGCGCACCAGGGTGACTTCGGGCCAGACGAAGACGCAATCGTCGCCGGTCTTGACCCCCAGCGACGCGCCGTTCACTTTCAGTTCCACCGATTGGCAATTGGAATAGACTTTGATCGGGCTTTGCTCGACGTTCCGCGGGGTATATCGCCGGTCGGTGATGTAAATCACCGGCTCGTCGGACCAGTTGGCCTTGTAGAAATAAAAAATGTCCTTCCTGGTCTTGCGGTCGTAGGTGACCACGCCCTTGTCGTTTCGGCCGAGGTGATCGCCTTCGTGGCGGGAGTCGACGGCGAAGTCGAACATGTTCCAGAGAAACGTGCCCCAGATATAGGGGCGGCTTTTCATGGCTTTGTAGGCCGCCTCGTGAACCACGCCCTGCCATTCCTCCGGATGCCAGAAGCTGACCGTCACGGGCTGTTTGGGATTGATCTCGTGCTCAAAGACGCTGGCGCCCGCGCCGTATTCGCTGATGCCGAAGGCGCGGCCGGGAATCTGGGCGCGCAGCGCGTCCAGGTCCTTCGGCCAGTCGGCGGGGGTTTTGGCATACCAGCCTTCGTAGCGGTTGAAGCCGATGACGTCGGTGATCTGGTTCAGCGGCAGCGTGCCCAGTTCCGAGTTCGTCGCCGCCGTGGTCAACCGCGTGGGATCGAGCTGATGCGCTTCTTCGTTCAGGTCCTTCACGACCTGGGTCTCGCGGTCCAGCATGGCCGCGCCCTCGGCCTGGGTCTGGCCCCTTTGCCGTTTATCTCTCAGTTCGTTGCACAGCGACCAGAAACAGATCGACGGATGGTTGTAGCTCTGCTTGATCAGTTCGCGAAGCTGTTGTTGGGCGATCTCCTCGAACTCCCGCGAGGGACCGACCATGTTGACCATGCACGCCTCGGCCCACACGACCAGGCCCCCGCGGTCGCACAGATCGTAAAACTCCTGCGCGTGCTGGTAATGCGCCAGCCGGATCGCGTTGCAACCCATCTCCATGATGAGATCGAAATCTTCCCGTTGCTGCCGCGAAGTGATGGCCCAGCCCATGTCCAGGCGGTCCTGATGGCGGTTGACTCCATGAAGCGGATAGGACAGGCCGTTGAGAAAAAATCCCTTGTCCGGATCGACGTTGAAAAAGCGAAGCCCCACGGGCTGAATCACGCGGTCCACCACGTCCGAAGCCTGGGCGACCGTGACGCGCACGCGGTACAAATAGGGGTCTTTCCGCCCGTTCCACAAATGCGGGCGATCGACGCTGAGCCACTGCACCGCATCGGCATCGCCGGCGGACTCGATGGGCTGCGTCGTGTTCACGGTCTGGAGAACCTTGCCATCGGCGTCGAGCAATTCGCAGGTGACGGTCGCCGACGCTGGGGCCGGCCCGCCGTTGCGAAGTTTGCAGGTGACCTGCAAATCGGCGCGGGCCGCCGAGACGGCGACCTGCTTGACGTACAGGCCCGGCGAGGCGTCGTCCATCGGGCTGATGGAGACCGGATTCAGCGCCAGAAGCCGCACGCCCCGATACAGCCCGCCGAACTGGGTGAAATCCGCGTCCAGCGGCGGAATGGCCGGGTCGGGCGCGTTGCTGACGCGGACGGCGATCACGTTGTCGCCCTGGGGATTCATCAGGGGCGTCACGTCGTAACAGAACGCGGAAAACATCCCCTTATGCTGCGGCCCCGCGGGGTTGCCGTTGACGAACACCGTCGCGGCGCTGCCCGCCGCGTCGAATCGCAGGAACAACGATTTGCCCCGCTCCAGGGCCCCCAGCGTCAGGTGCCGCCGATACCAGCCGGGTCCCCGGTAATAATTGTTGCCGCCGTCTTCCCCATCCAAGTTGTTCCAGGTGTGCGGCAGCGTCACGGACTGCCAGGACGAATCGTCAAAATCCGGCTGTTCGGCATTGGCGACGTCGCGGCGAATGAACTTCCAATCGGGGTTGAGATTGACAACCACGCGCGGCGCGGGCGCGGCGTCGGCGCCGCCCAGGTCCGATGAGGGCGCCGAACGATTCGCCGTTCCGCAGGCGCACAGCGACGCCCCGAAACCAGTCGCCAGAACCCCAAACCAAATCCGCCGAATCAATCCGCTCATAACCGCTCCATCCGCCAAACCAAACCGCCGCTACTATGGAGGCGATGCCGCTGGGAAGCAACTTTCAGCGGCTATCGAGACGCTTGCTTATCGGACGCTTGAGGCTTGATCAATCCTCCCCATTTTTACGCCGATAGCTCAAACAGTGCCCAAGCGCCGGCGAGGGAGCGGCGCTCTGAGGAGTCGATCATGGCCCGCGAGGTTCTGCTTATCGATGATTCCAAGGCGATTCACGCCCTGGTGCGCGCCCGTTTGACGGAAGAGCCGCTCACGCTTCTGTCGGCCTACTCCGGCCAGGAGGGCCTGGCCGCGGCACGGAAATTCATGCCCGACCTCATTCTCCTCGACGTTGATTTGCCGGACGTTCACGGTCTGGAAG
This sequence comes from Tepidisphaeraceae bacterium, assembly GCA_050011595.1. Taxonomy (GTDB): domain Bacteria; phylum Planctomycetota; class Phycisphaerae; order Tepidisphaerales; family Tepidisphaeraceae; genus PALSA-1353. The sequence goes on along the minus strand of JBEKIV010000015.1, from coordinate 22,165 downwards.
TCTGCCGGGAATTGAAAGCCGACCCGGCGACCGCGAACGTTCCCGTGATCTTCCTCACCGGCTCGGTTTCCCCGGATGACCGGATTTATGGTCCGGAGGTCGGGGCGGCGGATTTCATCAACAAGCCGTTCAATCCCGCGGAACTGCGCGCCCGCGTTCGCGGCGCCCTGCGCACCCGGAACCTGCTGATTCGTCTGGAAGATTCGATGCAGATCGATCCGGTGACCGGATTGTGGAATCGCGCCTATTTCGACGACCGCTTCTGCAAGGAACTTTCCCTGGCGCGCCGCCACGGCCATCCGCTGGCATGCGTTCTGGCGGACATCGACCATTTCACTTCGATCAATGAAACCTTCGGCCGCGGCTTCGGCGATGAAGTCCTGCGCCGCACCGGCGCCCTGCTCGACGACGCCACGCGCACGGAGGACTTGGTTTGCCGATTCGGCCCCGACGAGTTGATCGTCCTTTGCCCCTGCACCAACACCGCCGGCGCCGAAACCATCGTGGCCCGTTGCCGCCGCGCGATCGGCAAAATGGAATTGGTTTGCCAGCAGAAACCCGTGTCGATCACGTGCAGCTTCGGCGTGGCGGAAGACGACGGGCGGAAGCTGTCGATCATCGAAACCGCCGAACGAGCGCTGCAATCGGCCAAATCCGCCGGCCCGGACCGCCAAGTCGCCGCCAACGGCGGCTCCCTGACCACAAGCTTGCAAAGCTGAGAATCTTGATAGGGGGTTGGTCATTGGTCATTAGTCATTGGTCATTGGTCATTGGTAAATGCAATTCGCCAATGACCAATGACTAATGACAAATGACCCTTTTTTCTTACCTTGCATCGCAGACCAGCAGCATGCGCCAAGGCCATGAGCGTTGGACCGTGGCCCCGTCCATTTGCGCTTCCGCGGCGAAGTTCGCCAGCTCGCGCATAGTCCACGCCCCCCGCACGCTCGCCGGTCCATCGTGATGGACAATAGGACTGCGGCTGAGAACACGGCTGCCGACCCAGGCGATCAGCCATCCAACCCGGGATCGCCGCACGTCGCTGACGACGATCCTGTGCCGCGCCATCCGCCGCAGGCTCTTCAGGAAATCAACGACCTGGCCCGGCTGGGGGATGTGGTGTAGAAAGAGGCTGCAGGTTACGACGTCGAAATTCAGTTGCGGGCATTCGTTCAATAGATCGGCCTGGACGCATCGGCAATGGACGCCCGCGCGTTCGGCCGCGGCGGCGGCGTTGCGAAGGGCGGTCTCGCTACGGTCCAGAAGAGTCAGTTCGATGCCGATCCCCATGGTTTTCGCGCGCAGCGCAACCTCGATGGGCACGTCCCCGCCTCCGCAGGCGACATCGAGCATCGAAATCCGATCGAGGCGATCCCGCCGAGCCAAGGCGACGATCGGCTTGGCGATGTGCTGGGCGGCTTTTGTGGCCTGATTGGCCCGCCGTAGTCCCGCCAGTGCGCTGACATGCGCCGCTTCCGGGAGATCGAGCCGGTCCATCATCTCCGGTACGACATGACGATGGAATTGCATATTCGGACCTCTCCGTTCCCCCGGTCGGGCAACTGAAAGAGTGGTTACAGCGCGGGCGGCATCCCATTAATGAATGGGAGGCGGGTCCCCGTTCCATTCCCAACGGTTAGGCTTCGTCACGGCGGCGAATTGCCGCCAGACAAAGGCCAAATGCCGTCGCCAGCAAGATAAGCGCCAGCAATGTCGCGGTCGCCAACGTCGGCAAACGCAGCCAGGCGGGATGTAAACTGCCCAGGCGGCGCAACGCCGCCAGGCTCAAACTTCTCTGCGAATAGGTCGCCACCATTCGGCCGAACTCGTCGAAGAACTCAACCAGGATGAAGAATGCCGGCATGATGAGGGCAACGAAATAACCGAGTCGAGTGTGCCGCCAGGCCAACGCCCCCGTGGCCAGGACGGCCAGGAGCCAGGGGAGGGCCGGGGCGGCATACCAGGGCGCGGTTGAGCAGACTCCCAATGCGGTCATCGATTCCATCGCGTGAACGCTCATCTCCGCCAGGACGCAACAGAACAACATGATGATCGCCGGGGCCGTCCAGGCGCGGCGGAAAACGCGGGAATCTCCCAATCGCTCGCGGCGAAAGAGCCATGCCGCCGGCCAGCCCAACAGTGCGGCGAACAACAGGCCCTGGTAAACGACGATAAACAGGCGTGGCGGAAGGAGAATGCTCCATCCGCCGACCCATAATCCACCATCCAGAAAACATTGCCGGTAGACCGTCCACCAAGCCCACCAATGATCCCGTCGCAGCCAAACCAGAAGAGCCGACAACTTCACGCCGTGGGCATGATTGTAAATCGCCTCCTGGATTGGGAACGGCACGCCAAAATGCCGAAAACTGTCGATGACGGCCGGACTGATTTCGGCGGCGACGACGATGAAAAAGATTGCCGCGGCAGCGCCGGCGTCCGGCCATTTCGTTTCTCGCCGCCAAGCCACCGCCAGCAAACAAAGTAACACGAACGGGATCAGGGCCAGGTCGGTCGCCTTGGTCAGGATTCCCAGTCCCGTCAGGGCGCCGATCGCGGCGGCGTGCCACCGGAGACGCTGGCCGTTCAGAGCCAAGGTCCAGGCGACGACGATGACGGCCAGCAGAAAGGCCAATGAATCATTGGCCACGCGGGTGGAGTTCAATAAAAGCAACGGCTGTAATCCAGCCCAGAGGCCGATGGCCATGGCATATTGCCGCTGGCGGCAGGCCCGCGCAGCCCAGGCGAGAATAACCGCCAGCGCGGCGGCCCCGAATCCGACATTCACCAATCGTAGCACCGAGACGGAAGCGGCCAGATGATCGGTTCCCCCCGCGGCGTTGAAAATCGGGAGCATGAGCCAGTAATAAAGGGGCGCTTGCTGGGCCTCATAGAGGGGCGGCGTCGTGCCGGGATGGAACTTCGGCCTGTCATTGTTGAGCCAGAACTGCGGATAGGGCTGTCCCCCGCCGGGAATGGTCTCCTTTCCATTCCACACCGCTTGTGGGTACTGCATCATTTGTTCCATCACGGAAACCGGCACGTCCGCTTGCCGGAAAACCGGCGAGCGGCCCATTTCGTGGAGATAGGCGATGCGTGCGAAGTGCTGATATTCGTCCCACATCTCCATGGGAGGCAGGATGCAACAAAGAATCACCCCGCGGCACAAATACGCCGCGACCAGAGCGAAATTGAACCAGGCCATCGCCTTGCCGTGACCGGGGGTTGAGGGATATGCCAGCTCAACTGCCTGAGCCTGAGCCACACTCATCCATTCTCCGTTGCCTTCGCGCCCGCAGGCGGGTCGTTTACGCCCGCAGGCGGGTTTGAATATTGTCCAGCACGTTCATGAAATTGATGTAGCTGTCGTAGGGGCTTTCGTACGGGCTGAAGTATTTGTGCACGTCGCCGTCGGACCAGTATTTGGTGCACATGTAATAGAAATGGTCGCTGGTGGTGAGCCGGCGCCAATCGGTCAGAAGCTGCTGGTCGCCCTTTTCCTTCAGGGGTCCTTCGAGCTTGTAGAGTTCGTGCAGGGCGTTGGACTGCATGGCGTTGCCAAGCCAGGCCGAGAGATCGCGCTCGGTATCCGCCCAGGAAATCATGTGCGGCACGTCGATTTCCCCGACCGCGTCGTATTTATCGATGACCTGGCTGGGAGTGAGGAAGTTGTTGTCCAGATTCTCCATGATCTTGCCGGGGACGTGGCGCATGAAATCGAAGATGCCGGTGTCGGCCCACTGGTGCTCGCCGAAGGTTTCGTAATCCATGAACAGGTTGCAGATGAACCCGTTGCCGTTGATCTGGTTGACCCAGCCGGCGAATTTTTCCGCCGTGAGCGGCCATTGTTCCCACCCGCGGTTGGAGAAGCGGAAGGCGATGTCGTCGCTGAGGCGGTAGTTTTTCAGGAGCAGTTTGAGCTTGGGCGCGTGCGGGGGACGATAGACGAAATTCGGGCTGCGGTATCCGAGAATATGGTCCGCCCCCTCGGCCAGGATCCCCTCATAGCCCATGTGGCTGACAAAATGGGCCAGATCGTTGTTATAGATCAGTTCGGTGTTTCGGAAAACCCGCGCCTCCTGCCCGAAAAGCTGCTTGATGAATTGCCGATGCAGCTCCACCTGGGCCCGGAATTCCTCGCGCGAATACAAAAATGCCAGCGAGTGGTAATACGTCTCATTGAGGAATTCCACGCATCCCGTCTGATTCAGTTGGTGAAACGTATCCATCACCTCCGGCACGTATTGCTGAATCTGCTCCAGGGCCGCGCCGGTGATGCTGTAGGCGATGCGGAAGCGTCCCTCGTGGACGCGGATGGTCTCCAGCAGCGTGCGATTGGCCGGGAGATAGCATTTGTGCGCCACCTTGCGGCAAATCTCCGCGTTTTTGTAATCGTCGAAATAATGCCGGTCCGTATCGAACACGCTGTAGCGGCGAAGCCGCATCGGTTGGTGGATTTGAAAATAAAGGCAAACCGAAGCCATATCGCTGACGCCTCACGTTTGGGAGTTCGGCAGTATACGCGGCGTGGGAAATGAGTCTACATGGAAGAAATTTATTTGCGCGGGCGCAAGGTCATTTGCGTTGGCGGGTGAAATATCGGACGCCGAGGTTGAGGACGAAAATCAGGCTGATCAGGACCAGGATTCCCGCCCAGGCCAGCCCCTGCTCCTGGGGGGTGGCGCGCTGGGTGCTGTAGTCGTAAATCTGCTTGGTCAGCGAGGGGAAGCGGTCGTTGAGGTTCCAGGTGATGGAATCGTTTCCCAGGGAGGTGAAAAGAAGCGGGGCGGTTTCGCCGGCAATGCGGGCGATGGAGAGCATCACGCCGGTCACGATGCTCGCCCGGGCGGCCGGCAGGACGATCTTCCAGATGGTGCGCGCCTTGGTCGCCCCCAGCCCGATCGACGCCTCGCGGTAGCTGTTGGGAACCAGCCGCAGCATCTCCTCCGTGGTCCGCGCGATGATCGGCACCATGATGAACGCCAGCGCCAGCGCCGCCGACCAGGCGTTGTTGCGATGGAACGGAGCGACCAATAGCTCGTAGCAGAGGATGCCCACGACGATGCTTGGCACTCCCGCCAGCACGTCCGCGATAAACCGGACCGTCCCGACGAACATCGAGCCGGCGTCGTATTCCGCCAGGTAAATCCCCGCCAGCATCCCCAGCGGAATGCCCACCGCGCTGGCCAGGGCGATCAGGACGGTGGTGCCCTGCAGGCCGTTGGCCATGCCGCCGGGGAAGCCCGGATTCCCCTGGGCAATCGGCTCGCTGATGAAAAATGCCAGGCTCAGGTGCTTGAGGCCGACGAACAGGAGGTATCCCGTGATCAGCGTCAAAAGGGCCAGGATCACCGCGGCAAACAGGATGCACACGCCGAACATCAGCCTGCTGAGCTGCCGCGACATGGCTCTTCGAGCGACGCCCGTCATGCCATACCCCCGAACTTCAAATCCGCCGAAAACATGAATGTCCCCTTTAATTAATGCGCCATCGCTCCGTGCGAATCCTTGCCGACGACCAGCCACCGCGCCGTCACGTTGAACAGCAGCGACATCACCAAAAGGATCAGGGCGATCTCCAGCAACGCCGAGCGGTCCAAATCCTCCGCCTCCTGGAATTTGCTGGCCAAAAGGCTCGACATCGTTTGCGCCCTTGCGAAGACCGACAGCGCGATGTGCGGGTTGTTTCCGATGACCATGGTGACCGCCATCGTTTCTCCCGCGGCCCTGGCCAAACCGAGAATGATGGCGCCGAACAAACCGCTGCGGCTGAATTCGATCATCTCCAAGGCGCTTTGCCACCACGTCGCCCCCAGCGCCACCGTCCCCTCCAGTTGTGCCCGCGGCACGGAGGCGAGGATATCGCGGCTGATGGCGGTGATGATCGGAATGATCATGATCCCCAGGATCAGCCCCCCGCAGAGCATGTCCAGACCCGTCAGCAGATGCCGGTGGCCTTCATGATCGTAAAACAGCCACCCGAATCCCCACACGCCCCCCAAAGCGTGGAAGGCGGCCGGCTCAACGTAATTCCGCAGAAACGGCGCCAGCACGAACAACCCCCAGATCCCGTATGCCAGGCTTGGAATGGCCGCCAAGAATTCGATCAGGAACGAAATCGGCGGGACGATGACCCGCGGGGCGATTCTCACGAGAAACAGCGCCGCCCCCACGCTCAGCGGCGCCGCCAGCACCAGCGCCAGCGCCGAACTGACCACCGTTCCATAAATCATCGGCAGGGCGCCGAAGGTTGGCGGGATCGTATCCATGACGACCTCGCCGTCCTCGTCCTTCACGACTTTTCCGTGCTCGTCCAGCCTGGGGACTTGCCGCTCGTTCGGCTGCCAACTGGCGGTGGTCAGAAAGCCAAATCCGAAGCGTTTCATGCTGGGCGCCGCCGCCACCACCAGCACCGCCAGCAGCGACGCCAACATCAGCACAATCACCAGCCCGCTCCCCCGCGCCAGGCCACGCATCGCCCGATCCCAATTCAGCCAATGGCTTTTGTGCCGGGTCAAACCGGGTTGCGCCGGCGAGGGCGGCTGGCCGAGGTTGGAAATGGAAACGTCCGACATCTCTACTGCTGGGCCGGGGAACCGTTGAACGTCAGTGAATGGATGTTTTCCATCGCCTTGCTCGTCACGGCGTCGGGCAGCGCAGCATACGCGTGATCCGGGGCCAGCTTCTGGCCGTCGGTCTGGGCCCAGGTCAGGAATTTCACCAGCGCGTCCACCTTCGCCTTGTCGCCGAGATAACTCAGATCCTTGTGCACGAGGATATACGTGAACGAAGCGATGGGATAGGCATTGTCGCCGCCCTGGTTCATGATGCTGGCCGGAATCTCGCTCGCCCCGGCGGCCGCCGCCGTCACTGAATCCAGCGACGGCTTCACGAATTTCCCGTCCTTGTTCTGCAACGTCGCCATGGAAACGTCGTTGGCCAAGGCGTAATTCAACTCGATATACCCAATCGCGCCGGCCACGTCCTTCACCACCTTGGTCACTCCATTGTTGGCCTGCGCCCCCTGGCCAACCGGCCACTGAACCGATTTGCCCGCTCCCACCTTGGCGGAAAATTCATCGCTTTGCGTCGTCAGATACGTGCTGAAGACCGCGTTGGTGCCGCTGCCGTCGCTCCGATAGACCGGCGTGATGGCCTGATTCGGCAACGTAACCCCGGGATTCAGCGCCGCGATTTTGCCGTCGTTCCAATTCGTGACGTTCCCCAGATAAATATCCGCCAGGATCGAACCGTTGAGCTTCAATTCGCCGGAGAATCCCGGCAGGTTATACGCGGCCACCACCGCGCCGGCGCAGGACGGAACATAAACCACGTCCCCCGCCTCCGCCGCCTCCTTTTTGCTCATCTTCACATCGGAACCCGCGAAATCGACGGTTTTATTGGTGATCGCCTTGATGCCGCCGCCCGACCCGCTGCCCTGATAGTCGATGGTGATATCCGGGTTCGCCTCATGAAATTTCGAGACCCAAACGTCATAAAGCGGCTTGGGAAAAGTCGCGCCTTCTCCCTTGAGGCTCACGTCCGCCATCGCCATGCCGGCGCCCGTCGCCAGCACCACCGCCGCTGCCCTTAGAAATCGAAACATGCTCTCGTCTCCTTCCGTAAATTCCCGCTCACACCGATTACAGAAATTGTTTGCGCTTCCCGCAGCCCCGGATGTACATCCGGGGCTAGTGCTGATTTAGGCGGCGAATATTAGCAAAAGATTAAGCCGCCCCCCAAAAAGCGGCGTTCCGGCTCCACTCCCCACCTCCACTGCTCTACTTTCTACTGTTCCGCTCCCTCGCGAAGCGCCTCCGCTACCTGCTTGGCTGAATTCTGGGCGATCTTCAATTGAATCTCATCCTCCTCATCCCAGATGCGGCCGCGGCGGCCGTAAACCTGCTTCATCACTTCCCGGGCCTTGTCGAGGCTGTAGGGCTTGGACCCCTCATCGGTCCAGAAGGTGAAGCTGGGAATAAACCGCGGCGGGAAATCGCTGCCGGCCAGCAGGCTGCAATAACCGACGTAGCTGCCCATCATCAGCCGGGTGCCGATCGCCGTCTTGCTGTGATCCCCGATCATCGCGCCGAGAAACCGCCGATCGGTCTCGATCTGCTTGGCGCCGATGTGCATCTTGATCGGTCCGTAGGTGCTCTTCATGTTGCTGATGGTGGTGCCCGCGCCGAGGTTCACCCATTGGCCGATATAGCTGTGGCCGACAAAACCCTCGTGGACCTTGTTGCTGTAGCCGAGGAAAATGCTGGCGGCGACTTCGCCGCCGATCCTGCATACCGGCCCGATGCTCGTTCCGGAATGAATGTGAGACAGCGGGGCGATGGTGGAATACTTGCCGACGTAGACCGGACCCTGCAGGACGCTGTTGGCGCCGATCGACGCCCCGGCGTCGATCACGATCGGACCCCGGCTGGCATCCAACACCACGCCCGGCGAGAGTTTCGCCCCCGGTTCGACGATCACGTCCTGCTCGCCGATGACGTGGCATTGGCAATCCGCCGGCGCACGCGGGCGGTCGGTCATCTGGCTGGCATCGGCGACGATCGCCTCCTCGTTCCAATGCACCAAATCCCAAAGGTATTCGGGCATTCGGGTCTGATCGCCGGTCCGCGGCAAATCCAACAGCTTCAGCCAACGCTCGCTGCGCTGCATCGCGTCCTCACAACTCAGGCCCGGCATCTTCACGTAGGCCTGGCGAATCAGGTTCCCCTCCTCCACGCTGACCATCGGATCCGTCGGTCTGGGTAACTGGCTGAAATGCAAGGTCCGGCCGCTGCTCAAAAAGGCGGGTTCATCATCCAACGGCACGTTGATCGCCGCCGGAACCGGCAGGGTCGGAATCACGTGCTTGCGGCAAAACTCCGCCATCTCGGGACGGACCCATAGCGTGACGCGCAGTGGCTGGACGTGTTGGATTTGCTTTTCCAGCAGCGTGCTGGTTCCGCTGAGTAGCGTGAACACCGGACGATTGAGCGACAGCGGCGCAAACGAATGCCACCGCGAAGCCTCAAAAATCACCAGATGCATGAGCCTATGATACCCAAGAACTTCTTAGAGATGAACTGAATTTGGCGCTGACCGATTGAGCGCCCACCATTCGTGGGGAACCTCAGTTCAGTGTTCAACCGCGGCGGAAGTCCGGGCGGCCGGAGACATGGCCGGGGCGGAAAGAGAGATCGGCATGCCCGCATTCTGCGTTGGGTTGGAGATCATCGACCCGGACATGCCGTCATTGCCAGAACTGTTTCCAGCTTGCGAAATCAGGACCCCGATGCTGGTGACAAAAACCGCCGTTGCCGCCAAAAGCCCGAGTTGGGCCGCCCATCGCTGCGAAATCATCGCTTCCTCCGCAACTCCATTGTTTTTTAATCGTCAAGCGGGAGACGTATTTCGAATTGCATTCGATACTTGGCTCTCTCGCCCTCGCTACCAATCAAGATATCCCCAACCTGCGGAAAGGCTACAACAAAATCGCAACATTCCTTGGCATTTTTACGCCGCTCCGCTCTTTGACACCAATCCGCCATCAATCAAACTGAGGATTTCATAAAGCATTTCCATATATGGAGTTGAAATCGAATTCCCGCGAGCTTTCCGCAGCGGTTGGCCGATAATTGCCTCGACTTCCATTCGCCGGCCGCTCTGCCGATCTATGTGCATGCTGGTCTTATAATCGCCCATTGTGCGGGTATGGCAAATCTTCTGTTCAATTACGCTTAAATCGAAGCGTATGCCCAGCGGCCGGCAGGCGGCGATCACCTCCTCCATGAGCCTCCGCACCAGCCTCAGCCCCGGTTCCGATTCGATCAGTTTGTCGGTTGTCAGGTCCAACGCCGCCCCCAGCCCGTTGAACGGCACGTTCCAAACCAGTTTGTCCCATCGGCCGGATGCCAGATCCTCCAGAACTTCGCACGGCGCCCCGCTGGCGGAGAACAAGGCCGCGATCTTCCGCAACCGCTCGGTGGGACCGCCCGTCGGCTCCCCGATTCGGATCATCCCATGATCCGTATGGGAGATTTCACCCGGCCCAATCCGGTTGATGCACACGAAGGCGATCCCGCCCACGACGCGCTGCGCCCCGAACAAATCCGCCAACAGATCCTCGTTGCCCAAGCCGTTCTGCAACGTCAGGATCGCACAGTCATCCTTCAGCACCGGGCCGACCAATTCGCCCAGATGCCCGTTGGCGGTGGTCTTGAGCGTGATGATTGCCAAATCCGCCTTGGGCATGTCGCGCGGATCGTCGTAGACGTTGATCTGTTTGGGCGAGAGCGAAAAATCACCGTCGCGGCTGTGGATTCGCATCCCGGATTTGCGAATGTGCGCGCAATCGCCGCGGGTCAGCAAATGCACGCGATGGCCGTGCTGGATCAGGCGCGCGCCGTAATATCCGCCCACCGCTCCAGCGCCGATGACCGCGATGACCGGATCGTCGGGGATCATAGGGGTGCCGCCATCGCCTCAATCAGGCCGTCGATGTTGAACGTCCGCGCCTCGGCCGATGGCGTCAGGCCCGCCTCGCGCAGCGTCGCGCTCGTGACAGGACCGATGCTCGCCAGCTTCGCGTGGGAAAGTGTCTGCCGGTAGTCCGGACCCAGGAGGTTGAGGAAATTCCGAGCCGTGCTGCTGCTGCTGAACGTGACCCAATGAATCCGCCCGGCATTCAAGGCGTCGATCAGACCGGGCGGCAGTTCTTTTGCCGGGCGGGTCTCGTAAATCGCCACGTCCGACACCTCCCGCGCGCCCCCCTCGATCAGCCGCTGACGCAACAGCGGCCGGGCGATGTCCGCGCGCAAAAGCAGGAATTTCCGCCCCGATACCTCCTTTCGCTCCGCAAGCTCGTCCGCCAGTGCCTCGGCCACAAAGGACTTGGGACATAGATCGACTTTAAGGCACAAATCCTGCTCGATTGCCTGGGCGGTCGCGTTTCCGATGGCGGCCAATTTCGCCTGGCCGAAGAGGCGTGCATCCCTGCCGATCGCCGCCAGCCGTTTCCGCGCCGCCGTCACGCCGTTGACGCTGGTGAAACAGACCCAGTCGAACCCGCCCGCCGACGCCAGAGCTTCATCCACCGCCGACCAATCCGCCGGCTCGTGCAACTCGATCGTCGGAGCTTCGATCACCTCCGCGCCCAATTCCTCCAGTTTCCGTGAAATCTCACTGGCCTGATGGCGCGAGCGGGTGACGACGATCCTCTGGCCGAACAGCGGCCGGCGTTCCACCCACGCCAGCGCCGCGCGCAGTTCAACCACTTTTCCGATAATGGTCATCGCCGGGGCGTGGAGCTTGGCCTGGGCGATGTCCTGAGCCAGGCGCGACACCGTGGAGACCACGGTTCGCTGCGAGGGCATCGTGCCCCATTGGATCGTCGCCGCGGGTCTGTCGGGCGGCATTCCGTTTTCGATCAACGTGCGGCAAATTCGCGGCAGCGATTTGACCCCCATGTAAAACGCCACGCACGGCAACTTGGCGATCACGTCCCATTGAACGTCGCCGGCCGGCTCGCCGTCTTCGCGCTCATGACCGGTGATCAACGTGAAGCTGGAATTGAAATCGCGATGGGTCACGGGAATCCCCGCATACGCCGGCGCGGCGATCGCCGCGGTGATGCCCGGCACGACCTCAAACGCCACCCCGGCTTCCACCAGCGCCTGGCATTCCTCCCCGCCCCGCCCGAACACGAACGGGTCTCCGCCTTTGAGCCTCACGACGCGCTTCCCGGAGCGCGCCTTTTCGACCAGCAGCGCGTTGATCTGTTCCTGCGGCATCGTATGTTCGGCCGCCTTCTTCCCCACGTAGATCACCTCCGCCTGGGGGCAATAACTCAGCAGACGCGGATTGGAAAGATAGTCGTACACAACGACGTCGGCCTGTTCCAATAATCTAGCCCCGCGCACGGTGATCAGGCCGGGGTCCCCCGGCCCCGCTCCCACCAGAAACACAATTCCAGGAAAACCGGCTCTAGTCACGTCGCCATCCATTCTTCAGCAAGATAGATAACCTTTTGCGCCTTTCTGGCCGATGAGCCTACAGGATTTTTGATGCCGATGCAGCGCCGCCAGACGCCCTCGGCATGCCAATCCCTCCAGATTAAGGAGCGTCCCAGATGGTCGCTTTGTTGAAGATGCCCGCCAATCTGCCGACGGAGTCGTATGCGGAGGCAAAGCCTACCGCGTCGGATCGGCGCATGTTCCCACGCAAGGAATTCCGCGAGACGGTGGAAAGCCGACGGCTCGATCACACCCTCGACGCACGGCAAATGCCCAAGCTGAATCTCATGCTGCGCGACCTGTCCCTCGGCGGACTGTCGGCCATCTGTGACCATCCCCTCAGCCAGGGCGAACACTTGACCGTCTTCTTCCCCCAAACCGGCATGCTCCGCGGCTGGGACGCCTTCGGAAGAGTTCTCCGCTGCGATCCGAGCGGCATGGGCTACCGCGTCGCGGTTGAATTCGATCCACTGCCGGCGGCGTAGGAAGAGATTGCCGTTCCCCGAATTCGGCAATCGGCATTCTCCCCTCCCCCTTTCCCATCCGTGCCCTTTGGCCGTATTCTGCTTGGTCCATGAGCCGCCCCACGCAGGATTTCAATCCCGACGATTACCAGATGTCCATCGGCGATCATCTGGAGGAACTGCGCCGTAGAATCCTCCTGGGATTGATCGGCCTGGTCCCCGCCGTGCTGGTTTGCCTCCTCTTCGGCCGGCAAATCCTGGGGTTTCTCTGCCGGCCCCTGCTCCGCTCACTCCAGAGATTCGACATCAATCCCCAGCTTTCATCGCTCCAGATTTCCGACGCGTTCATGGTCTACATGAAGGTCAGCCTCATCGCCGCCACCGCCATCGCCGGGCCGTGGATCGTCTACCAACTCTGGCTCTTTGTCAGCGCCGGCTTGTATCCCAAGGAACGCAAATACGTCACCAGATACATTCCCCTGAGCATCGCCTTGTTGTTCTGCGGAATGCTGTTTGTCTATTACGTCGTGCTGCCGTTTTCGTTGCAGTTTTTCATCGCCTTCACCGCCGATTTCCCGCTGCAACTGCCCAATGCAACCGATGCCGCCCACGCCTCGGCAACCACTCAGCCGACGTTCGTCCAGGCGATCCCCGGCAACCCGCCACATCCCGCGGAACTCCAACTCTGGTTCGACACGCTCCAGCATCGCCTGAAAATCTTCACCGGCGGCAACGTCCGCGTCATCCCCTTCGGCCCGGACAATCTCCTGGCAACGTCGTTCACGTTGCCGGATTACCTCGACCTTGTCCTGCAACTGCTGCTGACCTTCGCCCTGGCCTTCCAATTGCCCATCGTGGTGATGGCCCTGGCCCGCATCGGCCTAGTCGAAATCGACACGCTCCGCCACTGGCGGCGCTACGTCTATCTCGGCCTGTGCATGCTGGCCGCCGCCCTGGCCCCCGGCGACGTCGTCACCGCCACCATCGCCCTCATGGTGCCGCTGGTTTTGCTTTACGAACTGGGGATTTTTCTGGCGAAGATGGGACCGAAGGCCGCGGCAAAGACGTAACCGAAGTTTGTCAATTGTGCACGAAAATCGTGATACAAAATGATACACTTTGAGGCGCTTTCGCGGTTTTGATTAGTGTATGCTAGTTTATTTGATTCCTGTAGTCGCGTTATCTGAACGATGTTATGGCAGATTGCGGGATCGACGCATGCTTGACTCGGTGAAAAGTGTCTCATGCGGACTCAGCAGCGCTTTGAGTAGAGGTGGGCCGTCCGGGTTTTGTTCTTCAGGCGGATTGTTGAAGCAATAAGAGGGAAAGCCAATGTCCGCTGCGCTAACCACAGTCCATCACAATCGCCCACCGCTAAGTCCATTTGTCGATTACGGCTCCGTCGTTAACGACCAGAGTCTCTATCTCGCATAGACACCGAAAGTACAAGCACGATGTTTGAAAAGACAAACAAAGTTCTACGGTCGTGGTTAAAGCCGCGGAGAGTGCGCAGACGATGGACAGGGAGTGGCCGAACACTGGTAGATCCGATGGATTACGCAGACTTGCGGACGACGTTCGTCAGCAAGGAGTCAGGGGGATATACCGGTTAGCATATGTTGCCAAAAGCTCTGCATGAGGCGCGGGCTGGTCAGGAGCAGTTCTCACGGGGACGGTGGGCGGAGGCGCGCGAGCATTTCCTGGAAGCAATTCGTCTGGAGCCCAACCGCGCGGATTGCCATCTTGCCGCGGCAAGGTGCCAGTGGCTTAGCGGACAGGTGGAAAAGGCCGGAGAATATCTCCAGGCGGCGGTACGACTCGACCCGGGTCTGGCCGCGGCTCAAGCATGGCTGGGCGAATGGTATATGAGTCAGGGGATCATCGACGCCGCCTTGCAAGCCAGTGCGGTCGCGATGGAATTGGCTCCGGATGATCCGGCGTTTATGCAATCGCGGGCGTGGGTTCTGGCGGTGGCGGGAGAGCTTGATGCCGCCTGGGAACTGACAAGGAAATTGGTATCCAGCGTTCAGATGACCCCGTCGTTGGCGAGGTTGTATGGACTGCTGGCGGGTCGATATGGTCAGCAGTCGCAGGCGTTGGAGGCGATCAATCGTCTTCTGGGGGCGGGCCTGGCGCTGGATGAATCACCACTGTATTTCACCGCCGCGGCACTGCTCGACCGCGCGGGAAGGTGCGATGAAGCATTTGCAATGGCGGTCAGGGGCAACGCTTGCCGTCCGGGACCTCGATACGATCCGGCCGGTCAGGAGCGTTGGATCAATTGCCTCATCGAATACTTCACGCGTCAGCGCATTCGTTCGTTGCCGAAGGCCACGCTGCGCAGCGACAAACCGGTCTTTATTGTGGGGATGCCGCGTACCGGCACGTCGTTGGTCGAACAAATCCTCGCTTCGCACCCGTCCGTCCACGGCGCGGGGGAGCTGGATTTCCTTTACCGCCTATTGCTCGGAACGGTGGATATGCTTGGCGCCCAGTTCAGCGCCTTTCCGGCCTGTCTGGACAACCTCGCCACGGCGCAAGTGGACGGGATGGCCCATGTTTATCTGGGGCCGTTCATTGCGTTCAGACCCGATGCCGTGCGAATCATCGACAAGATGCCTTTGAATTTTCTTCACCTGGGACTCATCGCGTTATTCTTTCCGGGAGCGAGAATCATCCACTGTCGCCGCGACCCGATGGATACCTGTCTTTCGTGCTTCCTGACCCATTTCAATCGGGGAAATGAATTCAAGCACAGCCTGGCGCATTTGGGACATTTCTATCGCCTTTACGAACGCCTGATGGCACATTGGAGAAGCGTGATCGATCTGCCGGTGTTGGAAGTTTCCTACGAGGAAGTCGTTGCCGAACCGGAAGCGCAATCTCGCCGGATGGTGGAGTTCCTCGGTTTGCCCTGGGACGATCGCTGCCGGAATTTCCACGAAGTCACACGCCCGTGCGCGACGGCAAGCGTCATGCAGGTCCGTAGACCGGTCTACGACACGTCGGTACGGCGCTGGAAGAACTACGAAAAGCACCTGGCGCCGCTGGTGGCTGCACTTCAGGGCAGCCAAAGAGTGATTCCATCCTTCCCGAAAAGACAACTCCAAACAGCGGCGTGATACTGTCAGGGCGTGCGCTACCCCGTCTCGATCTCGTCCGTCCCGCCAACTTGATCCTCCCACCACAAATGCCTACCCTCATCCCCGTGCGCGAGGCGGTGCCATTGGGCACGTCGGTCGATTTTAGAATGAGTATTTCAAAGAAAGGGAGCCGCTGATGAAACGAGCTTTTGCCATCTTCGCAACGTGTCTTTCCGTCATTCTCTTCATTGCCAAGGTCGCCGCGGCCGATACGCCAACCACTCAGCCCGACGACGGCGCCATCCGGATCAAGGCCGGCTCGGACAAGCCCTTCACCGATCCGCACGGCCACGTCTGGCAGGCCGACAAGGGCTTCGACGCCGGCGAAACGGTCGACCGCGATGCCGACCTGAAAATCGATCACACCGACATGCCCGACTTCTATCGCAACGAACACTACGACATGACGAAGTGGACGGGCGACGTTCCCAACGGAACCTACACCGTCAAACTCTATTTCTGCGAAACCTACGAAGGCATCACCGACGTCGGCCAGCGCGTCTTCAACGTCAAGATCGGCGACCAGCAACTGAAGGATTTCGACATCTTCAAAGAAGCCGGCGGCGCCGACAGGCCGATCATCAAAACGTTCGACAACGTCACCGTAGCGGACGGCAAGCTGACGATCACATTCGAAGCCGGCGAACAATCGCCGGAAATCAACGGGATTGAGATTATTCCGAAGAAGTAGCGTGCGGCCTCAAAGGATTTATTCGATTCTCAATCAACCGTTAATCGCCGAAGGTTTTTTAGTCGCCCCCAGGAGAGGAATCCGGCGCTGGACCGAGTGCCCGAGCTTCCGAAGCGGGTTACCATTGAGCGCTCATCAGGCGAGTCAGATCCCATCGATTGTGGGATGAGGGATGCGGTTGGCGGAACGCTTGCCTGTAGGTGTAATCGGTTGGTGCACCTTGCCGCACGAAGCCATCCCGTTATCGAAACAGCGGCTGAAGGAGCAGGTGAATCAGGACGTAGCTCACGCCCGCCATGAACGCCGAGCAGGGGATGGTGAGAATCCAGGCCATGACGATTCGCTGGCCCCAGATCCATCGGACGGATCGCACGCCGCGCATGGTTCCCACGCCCAGGATCGATCCGGTGATGGCATGCGTGGTTGAAATGGGGATTTGGCAGAAGGTGGCGCCGATGATGGTGGTGGCGGCGGAAAGCTCGGCGCAGAATCCGCCGACGGGCGCCAGGCGGGTGATGCCCGATCCCATGGTTTTGACGATGCGCCATCCGCCGAAGATCGTGCCCAGCGCGATGGCCGCATTGCAGGCGAGGATGATGGGCAGGCCATATTCATTGTGAATCCAGGGGAGCGAGACGCTTCCGTAAACCGCCCAGGGCGCCCGTCCGCCGGCGGTGAGCAACAGGACGATGACTCCGATGGTCTTCTGCGCATCGTTGCCGCCGTGCCCCAGGCTGTAAACGCCGGCGCTGAGCAGTTGCAGGCGGCGGAAGAGTTTATCCACTCGGCGGGGCGTGGCGCGGCGAAACATCCACGCCACCGCCACCATATTCATCGATCCCAGCAGAAAACCGATCATCGGCGACACGAAGAGAAAAAGAATGAGAAGTCCCCAGCCCTTGCCGAGGATGATCGCCCCGAATCCCGCCTTGGCGATGGCCGCCCCCGCCACGCCGCTGACCAGCGCGTGCGAGGAACTGGTTGGCAGGGCCAAGAGCCAGGTGATGACGTCCCAGATAATCGCGCCCATCAATCCGCCGAGCACGACAAACACGTCGACGAATCGCGTATCGACCAGGCCCGATCCGACGGTTTTAGCCACGCCGGTTCCGAAGACGAAGGCGGCGGCGAAGTTGAAAAATCCCGCCCAGATCACGGCCTGACGCGGCGAGAGGACCCGCGTGGAAACCACGGTGGCGATCGAATTGGCGGCGTCGTGAAAGCCGTTGAGAAAATCGAAAACCAGCGCCATGGCGGCGATGAAAAAAATCAGACCCAGATGGGCGAGCGCAACATTCTCCCCAGCCGTCGTCGCCGTCATCAACAGTACGGGATGGGTCATTAGTGCGGGATGGGTCATTCGATTTCCAAAGAATCCGGGCCGAATCGCGCCGGACAACCGGAGGGTGGCCTTATCCGTTTTTCAACACGATTCGCTCCAGCGTGTTTCCCACGTCCTCGCATCCGTCGATGGCCTCTTCAATGTAGTCGTACAGCCGGGTCCACTTCATCACGTCCAGCGGCGGAGTATCGCCCTCGAACAATTGGCTGATGGCGGCATAGTTGACGTCATCCCCGACGCTTTCCAAGCGGTGAATTTCGATCAGAACGTGTTTCAATTCAGAAAGCTTCCGGCTCTTTCGCAGGCGATGGACCGCGTCGCTGAGCGCCACCGTCGCCTGCACCAAAACGTCCGTCTGCTGCATGAACAACGCCGGCATCGCGTCGACGTGATAGATCTTAAATCGCTTGGCCAGCGCATCGATCGTGTCGATGATGTCGTCCATTCCGTTTACCAGTTCGTGAATGTCCTCCCGGTCGAAGGGCGTGATGAACGTCTGATCCAGCCGCTCCAGCGCCTTGTGCATCAGTTCGTCGGCCTGGTGTTCCTCTTGGCGAATGCGCATCACTTCGTTTTCTATTTCCGGGAAACGCTTGGCCAATGTCCGCAAATGCTCGGCGCTGGAAATGGCGTGAACGGCCAGCCGTTCAAACAGATCGAAGAAGACCGTGTCTTTCGGCAGAAGATTAATCATGAAACCCAACTCCGCTGACCAAAGTCGGCCATGTCGGCCTGAAAGGGGAACTGGATTTTACGGAAGGACCCCGGCAACACAAATGAATGTTAAGAAATCGTCAGGAATTGAACAGGGTTTCGTTAAATCGTTGGGATTCGTAAACGGGACTATCCCCCCGTGCCATCGCGACGACTTTCGCGAGCCGGTGGTTGAACAACCTTCAACCCAAGCTTTTGCCGGTACTCTTCGGCGGTTTTGTTGGCGCGGGCGGCGAGTTTGCGCAGATCGCCTCCGCACTCATCATGGATTTTCTCTCGCACCCGCCGCACATCGTCAACGGGCGTCTGTGACTGCTTGATTTTGGGCGTCCGGCTCATCGCAACTTCAACATTATAGCATATCTGGCGTATAAATGAGAGGTGGAACCAGGCCAAGCCGCATGCAAATGACACCCAAATGGGTCCGTTTGTTTTCATTGGCCAGGTGCTTCACGTTCCAACTCAACAGGTAATTCATCTGATAAATCGTCGCCACCGCCACGTGAATTGCATCGCCGGACACCGCTGGCGCGGGCATAATCCTCTCCCGGACCAACAACTCAGCCAGATCGACCACCTCGTTGGTAATCGTTAAGAGGTTTTGGCCACGGACCATCTCCAGGGCCTTGTCGCTGTTTGGAAAACTTGGCCGCGACAGCTCATCGATGACTTCAGCGGAGATGAAAAGCTTGTGCCTTGGACCTTCATTCCGCCACCACTGCTTGCTGCTAGCCCGCCATCCGATGGCTTGTTCAGTGGTCCGAGTGCTCACGCATGCACTGAAAAAACTGGTTTCAAGATAGACCTTGGCCATCCATCTCAGTTTAACATTCTTGGAGCCGGCAATGAATCATCGGTCGCGCCTATGTCGCAACAATCGTAACAACCGTTTTATCACCCCTTCCGAATAATTCCCCGAATTGTAATCCGCGCCTTGCTTGTCCAATCCACGGAATCGCTACAATGTCCTCCCGTACGCATCTCAATCCGAAGGAGGTCCCTATGGCGGCGTTTGGCCTCTCATTTTTCGCGCCCCTGGCGGTGGACATGCCCGACGTATCTTCCGTCCCCCCGGCCCTTTGGTGGGTTGTGGCGGCCATCGCGGCGCTCATCTTCATCTCCATCTTCCTCGGCATCCGATCCATTCCCAACAACTGCGTCGGAATCATCGAAAAGAAATGGTCCGGCAAAGGATCAGTCAGCGACGGCCGCATCATCGCCGTCGGCGGCGAAGCCGGATATCAGGCCAACCTCCTCCGCGGCGGAATCCATCTGTTCTACTGGCCGTGGCAATATCGCATCCACAAGGTTTCGCTCGTCATCGTCCCGCAGGGAAAGATCGGATATGTCTACGCGCGCGACGGCGAGCCATTGCCGCCCAGTCAAACCCTCGGCCGGGTCGTGGACTGCAATCTCTTCCAGGACGCCGGAAAATTCCTCGGCGATTCGAATTCCCCGCAAGCCCCGATCGGCCAGCGCGGCCGGCAACGCGTCATCCTCCGCGAAGGCGTCTACGCCATCAACCTCGCCCTCTTCGTCGTCGTCACCCAGGATTGCGTTTACCGCCTTGAAATGACCGGCCGGCAGGAACTGGCAACCATCGTCGGCTGGCAAAAAGAAATGAACGAGATCGGCGGATTCGATCCCGTCGTCATCGGCGCGCCCGTCACCACCGAGGATCAACTGACCCCCGGAAAAACCATGACGGTCGACAGCATCGGCATCGTGACCGTTCACGACGGACCCAGCCTGGCCCCCGGCGAAATCATCGCCCCGGCCGTCGGCAACGACAGCGTCGATCCCAACTATCACAACAACTTCCAGGACCCCGAAGCCTTCCTCCGAGCCGGCGGCCGGCGCGGACGCCAATACGTCCCCCTCACCGATGGAACCTATTTCATCAACCGCTGGTTCGCCACCATTGAAATCATTGCCAAGACCGTCGTACCCATCGGTTACGTCGGCGTGGTCGTCAGCTATTACGGACCCATGGGCGCCGACGTTTCCGGCGAAAGTTTCCGCCACGGTGAACGCGTGGCCCGCGGCGAACGCGGAGTCTGGGAAAAGCCCCTGGGACCCGGCAAATACCCCTTCAACACCTACGCCGGGAAACTCATCCTCGTCCCCACCACCAACTTTGTGCTTCACTGGATCACCGGAAAAAGCGAGAGCCATCATTACGACGAAAGCCTCCGCAGCATCGACCTCGTGACCAAGGACGCCTACGAGCCGCTGTTGCCCCTCAGCATCGTCGTTCACATCGACTACCAGCGCGCTCCCAGCGTCATCCAGCGCTTCGGCGACGTGAAAAAACTCATCACCCAAACGCTCGACCCCATGCTCAGCGCTTATTTCCGCGACGTGGCCCACAAAAAAACCATGCTGGAATTATTGCAGCATCGCGACGAAATCCAGATCGAATCGCGCAACGAGCTGCAGAAACGCTTCCACGATTTCGACATCGAATGCGTGGACGTTCTGATCGGGAAACCCGACACGGCCGAGGGCACCGGCTCCGGCAAGATCGAAACCCTGCTCGAACAACTCCGCATGCGCCAATTGAGCATCGAGCAACTGGAAACCTACGACCGCCAACGCGCCGCGGCCGAAAAACTCCGGTCCCTGACCGAAGCCCAGGCCGTCGCCGCCAAGCAGGCGGAATTGACCAACTCGCAGGTGCAAATCCGCATCGCCGAGAACCAGGGCGACGCCGATCTGTCCCGATCCCGCAAGCAAGCCGAGCAGACCGTGGTTGTCGCCGAAGCCGAACTGGCCCGCTCGCGCCGGCAGGCCGAGCAAACCGTCGTCACCGCCCAGGCCGACAGCCAATCCCGCATCCTCGCCGGCCGCGGCGAATCCACCCGGTCCCTGCAAGTCGGCCTGGCCGAAGCCACGGTCCTCTTGCGCAGCATCACCAGCTTTGGCGATCCGCGATTGTATGCCCTGACCAAAGTGGCCGAACATCTCTCCAAAGCCACCCAACCGCTCGTCCCCGAGCGCGTCTTCACCGGCGCCGGCCAGACCACGGATGGCCAATCCCCCGGCGGCGGCATGCTCGCCACGCTATTGGCCCTCCTAGTCGCCGAAAAGAGCGGCTTCGCCATCACCGAGAATCCCGAGATGGCTTCCCTCAAGGAATTAGCCGACAAGATGACGAAGCAGGTTCTGGAAACGCTGGAACAGACAAACGGCAACGGCGCGCCGATGCCGCAGGCGAAGGTGGCCGGGAGAGTTTCAACGTAGAAGCGTTAAGTCAACTTGCCGTGTTGCCGCAGCCAATGCGCCAGAAGGACGAAATCTTGAATGACCCCTTATAGCGAAGCGAGCGAATAGCCGTTGAGAATGGTGGCCGGAATTGGACTGGAAATTGGCCAAGAGGATTCTCGATTATAGAACAGCGCACCCAAGCGCTGCTAAATGGAGCGCCACAGTTTCAGGGTGGGCATCGCTTCTGTTGGCGTCACTCATTAAGCCGATAGACATTAATGAGGTGGGGCAGACGTTGGAGCTAATCACGGTCGTATTGGCGCTAGTCTCCGGCATCTATGCAGTCTGGGCAAGCCGTGGTCGATCTGTACCCGGGTGGGGAGGTTTAATCGTCACGGTGGCCACCTTCATTGGAGGGGGGCTATACACGTTTTCGTAAATGAGGAAACTAGAAACTAAAACTAGGGACAGTCCTGCCCTGTCTCGACCCTCCTTCGACGCCTGAGGATCATCAGGTTGTGGGTTAGAACTTTCAATCGCAGGTCGCGTTCACGGCTGCGAGGGTTCTTGCCGCCTAACGCTGAACCCAGATTCCG
>JBEKIV010000014.1:0-41983 GCA_050011595.1 Tepidisphaeraceae bacterium | reverse complement strand
TCTCTTCGGAGGTGGGCATTGCCGCCGCCGCCGCGGTGGTGCGCGCCGTGTCGCGTAAGCAGACCACCAACATCGGCAATTTCTGGGTCGATCTGACTCGCCAGACGCTTTATTTGTTCCTCCCGATCTGCGTGGTCTTCGCGGTGCTCGACGTGTGGCAGGGGATACCCATGAATTTCCGCGGATACACGGCGGCCACGGCGTTGGACCAATCCAGTGCGGCATCGACCACCCAGCCGACGGTTCAGACCATCGTTCAGGGGCCGATGGCATCGTATTGCGCGCCCAAAGTCCTGGGCCTTAACGGCCCCGGGATCACCGGCGTCGACTGCTGCCATCCCTTTGAGAATCCAACGCCCCTGATCCAGTTCCTTCAGTGGATGTTGTACTTCTCCATCCCGTCCGGCATCGTCTATTACTACGGCCGAATGATCGGTAACACGATGCACGGCTGGAACATCTGGATTGCCATGTTCATCATGCTGCTGGGGACGCTCCTGGTGACGTGGTACTTCGAGGCCCAGCCCAATCCCTACCTGGTGGCGTTGGGGGTTGATCCCGCGTACGCCAACATGGAGGGCAAGGAAGTCCGCATCGGAATCTACAATTCGGCCGCTTGGGCCAACGACGTGACCGACACGGCCGAGGGCGCCAACAATTGCCAGCACGACTCCTTGACTCCGATGGCGACGTGCATGTTGCTGTTCAACATGCACATGGGCGAGGTGATCTTCGGCGGCATCGGCACGGGACTCTACACGATGCTGGTCTTCATCTTCGTGTCGGTCTTCCTGGCCGGTCTGATGATCGGAAAAACGCCGGAATATCTGGGCAAGAAGATCGACGCGTACGGTGTGAAGTGTTGCTGTGTGTACCTTCTGATGCTGGTCCTCGACGCGGTGGGTTTCACCGCGTGGGGCTGCGTGGCCAACTGGGGCCAGACGAACGTCGGTAACGGCGGACCGCGCGGCTTCAGCGAGATCTTCTACGCCTACAGCTCCGGCATGGCCAACAACGGCACCGCCATGGGCGGATTCACCTGCTCTCCCACGACCACCAACGCCGCCGGCCAGACTGTTTACGCCAGCACCATGTTTAACGCGACGCAGACCTTCTGCATGCTTTTGGGCCGGTATTTCGAGTTGATTCCCATCCTGGCCCTGGCCGGAGGCGTGGCCCTGAAAAAGACGGCCCCAGCGTCGATCGGCAGTTTCCCCGTCGTCGGACCGACTTTCATCCTGTTGGTCATCACCGTCATCGTGATCGTCGGGGCGCTCAACTTCCTGCCGGGATTGGCGATGGGTCCGCTCCTGGAACATTTCATCATGCATGGTGGAGGAATTTTGTACTGACGCAATCGGATGACCAACGCGCTACTGGTTTGATTGGAAAGTGATTTCAACTGATTTAAGGAAAGATTATGGCTGCCAAAGCAAGACCATTGTTCGATCCGGCAATTGTAATGCCCGCGATCGTCGAGAGCTTCAAGAAGCTGAACCCGGTCCACATGGTGAAGAACCCGGTGATGTTCGTCACCGAGGTCGGGGCGGCGCTGACGTCGCTCGATCTGTACTTCACCCACGATACGAAGTCGTTCGTGTTCCAGATTTCGCTGTGGTTGTGGTTCACGGTGCTGTTCGCGAACTTCGCCGAGGCGATGGCCGAGGGGCGAGGCAAAGCGCAGGCCGATGCCCTGCGCAAGAGCCGCACCAAGAGCGTCGGTCGAAAGGTCATGCCGGACGGGTCCATTAAAGCCGTTCCCGCCGAGTCGTTCCGAAAGGGCGACATCTTCGTGGTCGAGGCCAACGAATTGATCGCCGCCGACGGCGAGATCATCGAAGGCGCGGCCAGCGTGAACGAATCGGCGATCACGGGCGAATCGGCGCCGGTGATCCGCGAAGCCGGCGGCGACCGCTCGGCCGTCACCGGCGGCACCACCGTCCTGTCCGACCAGATCAAGGTCCGCGTCACCGCCAATCCCGGCGAAAGCTTCATGGATCGGATGATCGAACTGATCGAAGGGGCCAAGCGCCAGAAAACGCCCAACGAGATCGCCCTGTCGATCCTGCTCTCGGCCCTGACCATCATCTTCCTGGCCGTCTGCATCACGATGTTGCCGTTCGCCATTTTCACTCAGACCTATCTGAGCGCTGACATCTATGCCAAGGTAAGCCTGATATTCTCCGTCACGGTGCTGGTCGCCCTGCTGGTCTGCCTGATTCCGACGACGATCGGCGGATTGCTGTCGGCCATCGGCATCGCCGGCATCGACCGCATGGTCCAGCACAACGTACTGGCGATGAGCGGAAAGGCCGTCGAGGCCGCCGGCGACGTGGACGTGCTGCTGCTGGACAAGACCGGCACGATCACGCTGGGCAATCGCGCGGCCACGGAATTTTTCCCAGCCCCCGGCGTCACGGAGATGGAGTTGGCCGACGCGGCCCAACTCTCCTCCCTGGCTGACGAAACGCCCGAAGGCCGCAGCATCGTGGTCTTGGCCAAGGAAAAGTACGGAATCCGCGGCCGCGAGATCCATGAATTGCCGCACGCCGAGTTTGTCGCTTTCACCGCCCAGACGCGCATGAGCGGTTTGAATTTCGACGGCGAGATGTTCCGCAAGGGCGCCGCCGACAGCGTCCGTCAGTTCGTCGCCGCCAGCGGAGCGGTGTTTCCCGCCGAGATTGACAAGGCCGTTGAGACCATCAGCCGCGCCGGCGGAACGCCGCTGGTGGTGGCGCGCAAGAACAAGGCCCTGGGCGTGATTTATCTCAAGGACATCGTCAAGCAAGGCCTGCCCGACCGGTTCCAGCGATTCCGGGCCATGGGGATCAAGACCGTCATGATCACCGGCGACAACCCCCTGACCGCCGCGGCCATCGCCAAGGAGGCCGGCGTGGACGACTTCCTCGCCCAGGCCAAGCCGGAAGACAAATTGGCGCTGCTGAAGGCGGAGCAGTTGGCCGGCCACCTGGTCGCGATGACCGGTGACGGAACCAACGACGCCCCCGCGCTGGCGCAGGCCGACGTCGGCGTCGCCATGAACACCGGCACCCAAGCCGCCAAGGAAGCCGGCAACATGGTCGATCTGGACAGCAACCCCACCAAGCTGATCGAGGTGGTTGAAATCGGCAAGCAATTGCTGATGACCCGCGGCGCCCTGACCACCTTCAGCGTCGCCAACGACGTGGCCAAATACTTCGCCATCATTCCGGCGATGCTGATGGGCGCGTTTCCGCAGGTGGCGCCGCTGAACATCATGGGGCTGGCCACGCCGCACAGCGCCATCCTCAGCGCCGTCATCTTCAACGCGATCATCATCATCCTGCTGATCCCGCTGGCCCTGAGGGGCGTGAAGTTCCGCCCCGCATCGGCCGCGGCGATTCTGAGGCGAAATCTGCTGATCTATGGAATCGGCGGCATCATCGCGCCGTTCCCGGGAATCAAGATCATCGACTTGTTCATCAACGTCATCCACCTGCCCGGTCTGGCGATGCCGCATTAATTACAGAAAGAAGGAATTACCATGGCTAAAAGCACAATCGTTGTTCCCCTGACCAATCCACACCCCAACGACCTGCCCGGAGGCTCGCTGCTCCGGCAGATTTGGGCCTCGATCGCCGTCACCCTCGTGCTCGGCATCATCTGCTGCGCCATCTACCCGTTTGTCATCTGGCGGATCGCACAGTGGGTCTTCCCCTACCAGGCCAACGGATCGTTGCTCAAGAAGGACGGGACCAAGACCTGGGATGACAGCCAGGCCGTCGGCTCGGCGTTGATCGGGCAGCAATTCACGGCCGCGCAATACTTCCACCCCAGGCCCAGCGCCGCCAACAACAGCGCCGGAACCTCCTTTTCCTCGACTGCCGGGTATGACCCGACCAGTTCGGGCGGCACGAATTTCGGACCCTTGAGCGACAAGCTCATCAACGGCGCCACCAATGCCGCCACCACCCAGCCGACCACCCAGCCCGAATCGCTGAATTTTGATGGTGTCCGTCTGCGCACGATCCATTATGCCGTGGACAACGGGTTGTCGTTCAAACTCTACAGCCAGCGCGCCGATGGAACCGGCGACAAGGTCGAAGTGCCGATCAAGAAGTATGAGGATGCCCAGGGAAATCTGCTGGACGTGAATCTGGTCGACGCCTTCCCGCATCCCCCGACCGACACCCCGGACCGGATGGTGCTCTCGGCCGGACCGTTCACGAATTCCAACGGCGATGTGGTGCTGATTCCCGGCGATGCCGTGACCTCATCCGGCTCCGGCCTCGACCCGCACATCAGCCCGGCCAACGCCGCCCTACAGGTCAATCGCGTGGCGGCGGCCCGGAAAATGTCCCCCGACAAGGTGAAAGCCCTGGTTCTGCAATACACCGACGGGCCGGACCTGGGAATCCTGGGTGATCCCGGCGTCAACGTTCTGAGGCTGAATATCGCTCTGGATCAGCAGAAATAGACGAGTTCAGAGCATGAACAACGACTGCGGGGCAACGGCGACATTGCCACACGCCGACCCCGCAGTTCCGTTTCCAAATAGAGAGAGTAGAATTCCGCCGCAAT
The DNA here is from genome assembly GCA_050011595.1 of Tepidisphaeraceae bacterium. Classification (GTDB taxonomy): domain Bacteria; phylum Planctomycetota; class Phycisphaerae; order Tepidisphaerales; family Tepidisphaeraceae; genus PALSA-1353. The sequence continues at coordinate 37,423 of JBEKIV010000014.1, read as the reverse complement.
GCCCGACGACCGCGCCCAAACCTTCCTCCAGATGATCCGCCGCTCCGAGCGGGGCCGCTTGAAGGTCTACCTGGGATACGGTCCGGGCGTCGGCAAAACTTATCGCATGCTCCTCGAGGCCCACCGCCTCAAAGGCGAGGGAATCGACGTCGTGGTCGGGCTGGTCGAAACCCACGGCCGCCCCGAAACCGAAAAACTCCTGGATGGCCTCGAGATCGTGCCCCGCCGAAAGGTCGAATACCACCAGATCATCCTCGAGGAGATGGACGTCGATGCGGTCATCAATCGCCACCCCCAGGTCGCGATGGTCGATGAATTGGCCCACACCAACGTCCCGGGGAGCAAAAACTCCAAGCGATACCAGGACGTCCAGGACATCCTGGCGGCGGGAATTCACGTCATTTCCACGCTGAACATCCAGCACCTGGAAAGCCTGTACAACACGGTGGAGAAACTCGTCGGCGTGAAGGTGCGCGAGCGGATTCCCGATTCCGTGCTCGCCGAGGCCGACCAGATCGTCAACATCGACCTGTCCGCCGAGGACCTTCAGCAGCGGCTGCGCGAGGGGAAAATATATCCCGCCGAGCGCGTGGAGTCGTCACTGGAGAACTTCTTCACCAGCTCGAACCTGGAGCACCTGCGCGAATTGGCGCTGCGGGAATTGGCGTCGCAGATCGACTTCAAGCGCCGCGAGACCTTCAGTGACAAAATTGCCGCCCCCTCCGACGGCTCGCCGGATCAGATCATGGTCTGTCTCTCTTCCCGCGGACCGAACAGCGCCAGGTTGCTGCGTTATGCCTCGCGATTGGCCGGCCGGCTCAACCGCAATTGGTACGCGGTCTACGTGCAAACCCCTTCCGAGGAGCCGACCGTCATCGACGCCGTCACCCAGCGCCTGCTGGCCGACACGCTCACGCTGGCCAATCAGCTCGGAGCGATGGTCTTCACCTTCAAAGGCCAGAACGTCGCCGACACGATTCTCCGTTTCGCGCAGGAATACCGGGTGGGCCAGGTTGTCATCGGCCGGCCCCGGCCGATGCCGTGGTGGAAGCGCGTGGTGGGCCACCGCAGCGTCGCCGACGAACTGATCCATCGCGCCCAAGGCGTCAGCATCACCGTCGTTGACGCCGAGAGCGAGGAACGCAGAACCACCGATTACGTCGAGCCGTCGTCCAACGCCACCATGTCCGCCGTCCGCCCCGCCGGCACGCTCAGCCGGCTTCTCACTCCGCAGCGGATCGTCATCTGGGACGATCCCACGCCCAGGCAGGACGTTCGCAAAAAACTGGTTGACGCGGTCGTATCGACCACCCCGGAACTGAACGCCGAAATGGTCATGAAGAAACTGGCCGAACGCGAGCAGCAGGGATCGACTTTCCTGAACGAGGGCATTGCCCTGCCGCACGCTCGATTGGATGAACTAGCTTCCCCCCAGGTCGCGCTGGGATTGACGCGAGCCGGACTCCTGGACGTGGTCACCGAGCAGCCGATCTCGGCCGTATTCCTTTTGCTCTCTCCGTCGACCGGCGCCAACGTCCATCTCCAGCTCCTGGCCAAGGCCGGCCGAGCTTTGCAAAACCGGGAGTTGCGCGCCACCCTGGCCCGCGTCGCCTCCCCGGAGGAGGCGATGGAAGCGATCCAGGATTTCGAATCCGCCTTCAGCGGACAGACCGTCGTAGCGAAATAAGTCTGGAATCGCAAAACAAGTCGCCCGGCGTTACCAGCTCTTGGCAATTTGATCCAGGCCGGAGCGAGCCAGGTCCTCCGGCGTCATGGCGATACGGAAATTGCAGTCCGCGTTGAAACTGAGGAACCACGGCTCCGCCAGGGCCGGGATCGCCGATGCATCTTTCATGTCCACGATCAGGACCGCCCCGCGACGGCCGTTCTGTTCGCTGAAATACGCGGCCTCGGGCTTGATGGCTTCAAGGATTTTCTGCATCGTCTTGCCCGCCGAGCCCTTGCGAACCAACGTGTTGAACGGTTCGTGCGGGATGGAAACATTCATGATCATTCGCATGGCAGACCTCCTGAAAAAGTGTGCCGCCCAATCGCGGCGGCGAGAGGCTAATCAAATGGATGGAAAACCACAACGAAAAAATCCGCGTGTTATTTCCCCCTCCGATGCCTTGGCGAACTTCAACGACTATCCGTCGCTCCCTTTCCGGGGTCGCCTGATCAACAGAATGTCAATCCCAAGATTTTCGACGACAGTGGAGTTCCTTGCATTAGCGCTGAAATAATTCGGTATAATCTGTAAAGTGACGCCCATGTGCGCGACGGACAAGGAGTAAGCAATGTCGAACATGATGACTGTTGCCCAAATCGTGAAAGAGAACCAGAAGGCGATGAACCGCGCGGCCAAGCGCGCGAAGAAGAGCAAAAAGACCGCGCGGTCGTTTCTCATCCGGGCGGGCATATTGGACAAAAGCGGAAAGAAATTGGCCAAGTCCTATCGCTGAACCATGTACGACCGTCTGCCCGGATTGATTCTTGGTTATCACGGATGCGACCGCGCGATCGGCGAGGGGGTTCTATCAGGCAAGAAGGATTTGCGCGCAAGCACGAACACGTACGACTGGCTAGGACACGGAATCTACTTTTGGGAGCACAACCCGACGCGAGCAATCGAGTGGGCAAGGTTGCTTCGGCAGGAGCCTCGCCCGGGCAGGCCGAGAATCAAAGAGCCAATGGCCATTGGGGCGGTAATCGATCTCGGGCTTTGCCTCAATCTACTGGACGCCCAGTTTTTGTCCCAGCTTCCAATCGCTTACAAGAGGCTCAAAGAGATTAATTCTTCTCTGAATGCACCTCTGCCTAAAAATCAATCGGTGGGAAAATCATCGGATTTGCTGTTGCGTCATCTGGACTGTGCCGTGATCGAGACGTTGCACCAACTCCGGATGGACGAAAAGAAGCCTGAGTTCGATTCGGCACGCGGCGTATTCATCGAGGGCAAGCCACTCTATCCCGGAGCGGCAATACAGGCGTTCAATCACATTCAGGTATGCGTCCGCAACACCAACTGCATCAAGGGATATTTCCGATTGCGCGAAGATGTATGAACATTCCAGCTTGACTGGACGTTCACAGAAGACAGCAGCATTATCGAGCTTCAATCCTTGTGCCTATCCGTCGGCTCGTCATCGAAAAGCATGCGCAGCGGCGGCGTGTCGAGATCGTCGAACTGGCCCTTTCGCACCGACAGGATGAAAGCCGTCAACGCCACGCCGGCCATCACGATGGCCAGGGGAAGCACGATGTACAGAACACTCATTGCTTGGCCTCCGTATTGGGCGGCGTTTTGCCGTCGATCCGGCGAATGGATGCCATGGCCAATGACAGAACCGTCGCGGAACTGGCGGGCATCAGGATCGCGCAGATCAACGGGCTCATTTTTCCGGTCGCGGCCAGCGCCGCGGCCACCAGATTGTACCCCAGGGATATCGCCAGATTCACGCGGATCGTGCGCATCGTTTTTCTGGCGGCGGTGATGAGATGGACCAGCGGCGTGAGGCCGGGCGAGGCGATGTAGACATCGGCGGCGGCGAGGGACGCTTCGGCGCCGCCGTGGACGGCGATTCCGACGTCGGCCGCGGCGAGCGCCGCGGCATCGTTGACCCCGTCGCCGACCATGACCGTCAGGCATTTTCCCTGATATTGCCGGACCAGGGCGAGCTTGGCCTCGGGAGTCATCTCGCCCGTGGCGCGGCTGGGATCGATGCCGACGGCGCCGGCGACTTTCCTGACGACGGATTGCGCGTCGCCGGAGAGAATCTCTTCGTTCCAATCGAGCTCGCCCAGCGCGTGGATGGCGGCCGAGGAATCGTCGCGGATTTGATCGCCGAAGCCCGCCAGGGCCACGGCATTCCCATCAACCGCGACCAGAACGACGGTGGTTCCCATTTGTTCCAATTCATGCTGTAGCCGCGCCAGAGAAGGCGGGACGGAGATGCCGGCGCGATTGACAAAAGCCGGGGAACCGACGCGGACCGCTCGGCTGCCGAGCAGGGCGCGGATGCCGCCGTTTGGCTGCTCTTTGACGTCATGTAGCAAAGCCGATTGCGCTGCGGACAATTCAAATCCGGCCAGGGCCTGGCAGAACGCGCGGGCGACCGGGTGCTGGCTTTGTCTTTCCATCGCCGCGACGACGGGCTTGAGTTGTTCATCGCCATGCCAGCAGACCAGGCGAAGTTGGCCGAAGGTGAGCGTGCCGGTTTTGTCCAGCAGGATTTGTCCGCGCCGCGCGAGTTTTTCGATCGCTGCGCCGCTCTTGACGAGAATGTCCCGGCGGGCGAGCCGGCCGATGGCGACGGCCAGCGTGACGGGCGTTGCCAAGCCCAGAACGCACGGACAGCAGACGATCAGCAGGGCCACCGCGTGATCGACAGCGGCGGCGACATTGAAGCGGCTCCAATACGCGAAAGTCCCCGCGGCGGCGAGAGTGACGATCAAGACAAATCGCGATGCGATGCGATCGGCGAACTGGACGATTGCCGGCTTTTCGGCGACGCCGCGCTCGACGACGCGCATGAGCCGGCCCACCCGGCTGTCCGCGCCAACCTCGCTGACGCGGATGCGGAGACTCGCCCCCTGATTTACCACACCGCCGAAGACCTTGGCGCCGACGCCGACCGGAACCGGCGCCGCCTCGCCGGTCAGCAGCGCCTGGAGCACGTGGGATTGGCCCGATTCCACAACGCCGTCGGCGGCGATGGTCTGGCCGCTGAGGACTTCGATCACGTCGCCCGGCACGACCGCTTCGATGGGCATTTCTTCGATACGCCCATCCGGACGGACAATGCGGCAAGTCGAAGGGGCGAGGCAAAAGAGCAGTTCGACCGCGTCATCGGCCCGGCGCTGCTGGCGGAATTGCAGGAATCGCCCCACCAGCAGCAGGAAGACCAGGACGCTCAGCGAATCGAAGTAGACCTCGCCTCGGTTGAGGATGACGTTGACGATACCGGCCACGCCGCCCGCGACCAGGCCCAGGACGATCGGCACGTCAAAGTTCACGGTCCGCAGCCGGACCGCCGCCATCGCGCCGCGAAAGAACCCCGCGCCGGGCCACGCCAGCGACAGGATGCCCAGCACCGCGCTGATGCAGCGGAAAAACTCGCGATACGAATCTTCCATCCGGCCGCCCCGCCCGGCGTACAGGGCGCACGCCACCAGCATCGCGTTGCCCGCGATCGCGCCGGCGACCGCCAGATCGATCATCCGCTTGCGCACCTCGATCCGAGAAACCTGTTTGCGAGGAAGGCCCTTGGCAGGATGCGGCGTATAGCCGAGGCTGTTCAGCGTTCGGCCAATGCGCGAAAGCGAAAGCTCCCGCGTGTTCCACGTCACTCGGACAATGGCCTGGCGGAGGCTGAGGCGAGCTTCAATAACGCCCCGAAGCGCGTGCGGCAGTCGCTCGATCAGCCAGACACAGGCGGCGCAGGTGACGCCTTCAAGCATCAGATCGACGCTGGCAACCGTCTCGGACTGCCGCTGGACATAGAGCTTGTGAAATGCCGGCGCGTCGAAGGATTCGAAATTGGAATCACTGGGCCTGGGCGGAAGGCGAAGCCTCCGCGGCGGATTGACGGCGGCGTCGCGCAACCGGTAGTAAGCCTCAAGCCCGCAGGCATGAATGGCATCGTACACGGCTCGGCAGCCGGCGCAGCAGAACTGCATCTGGCTCTGGGCCTCGACCAGGCCGCGGGGAACGTCCTGCCCGCAATGCGAGCACGGGACCGGAGCCGGCGTCGAAGCGGCGAAAATTTCAGTGGCCAGGGTGCTCATTGGTCTTGCAACACGCTGCGGAGCCGGGAGCGGGGACTCGGGAAGAGACCGACGTTGCGCCCATCAGCGCACGCGGATCGACGCCGGCGCGGCCGATGACCGTATAGAGACCGATGGCAACCAGCGCCAGGCAGGTAACCAGCGGCATCCGGCGGTTGAGCGGACCCAGCACCGTCCGCACTCCCGCGCCAAGGGCGATCATGGCCGGCAGCGTGCCAAGCCAAAAGACGCCCATCACCCCGGCGGCCGCGAGCGGCGAGGCGGTTCCGGCGGCGGTGGCGACGAACGCGTAGAGCCAGCCGCATGGCAGCAGCGTCGTGCATAGTCCAATCAACAGGGCGCGCGGAATGGGTGGATGCTTCATCGCCCGGAGATAGGCGGCCCGGCCGAGCCGGCCAAGCCAGGACGGCCCGGCCATGCCGGAGGCGCGGATGCCGAGAATTCGCAAAAGCGTAATCGCGGCGAACAGAAGAATGGTGACGCCGGCGAAAACGGCGGCGGCGGATCGCACGCCGGCGAGGGCGGCGCCAAGATTGAGAAGTTGTCCGGCGGCCCCGGCGGCGGCGCCCAGCGCGACGTAGCAAAGCAGCCGGCCCCCATGATACGCCGCCTGGAGAGTTGCATGTCGCCGCCAGTCCCCGCGATCGTCCACCGCCAGCGCGATAAACGCCCCGCACATCCCCGTGCAGTGCAGACTGCCCAGCAGGCTCGCGAGGAAGATGGCGCTAATCAACGGCATCATGGCATCCTCTTCTTGCTGAACCCTTCCGAGAAAATAAACCGCGAAGTCGCGAAGGACGCGAAGTTGCGCGAAGGAATATCAAATTGACTTCGCGCAACTTCGCGTCCTTCGCGCCTTCGCGGTAATCTTCCCGGTAACCTGCATTTGCGTCCTCAGTTGACGTACTGAGTCAAAGTCTTGATGAACGTCCGGCCGCCGGCTCCGGCGGTCAACTCGAACTGCCAGAACCCCGAGTATTTCGCCGGCAGAGTGAGTGCGAACTGACCCGGACCAACCGCGTTGGGCGTGAGAGTCACGGCTTCGTCGCCGTGGGACAGGTGAAAACATCGGACGGTGACGGCGGCGCCCGCGACGGGCTTATCCTCGGCGGTCGTGAGCTTCAGGAGCATTTGACGGCGGCCCAGGACGTCCGTCTGCCCGGTGGGCTGAAGATCGACGTTCCATCCCAGCCGGTCCGCTTCCAGGAGCTGCTGTTTGTGAGCATCCCAGGCTTGCTCCTTGGCGTAGTAGTCGGGAATCACCGCGAACTCGCCGGGACGCTGCGAGATGATGGCAACGGCAACCAGCATTCCCACGACGTGTGCCGCCAACAGCCCGACGATGATCGCCGGCCACCGCCAGGCGAACGGCTTGGCCGCATCAGCCGGCGGGGTAATCGAATCATTGAGAAGCATTGTCGGCTCCTTGGGTTGATGGATTGCCGGCGGCGGGTCCGAGCAATCGGCACGTCTGCTCGATGACCGCGCCGCCGTCGCTGGCGGAGGCTTTGCCTTCCGCGCGCACGCGGAGCGGCACGTCGATCGCCCCGTTCAGGGCGGCGAACGCGTCGGCGGGAGCGCGGATCTCCACCGGCTCGGTCCACATCTGGCCGGGCGCCAGGTGGATTTGGTCATCCACCGCGCGGATCGAAAATCCGGCTCGATCCGGGATCGACAGCGAGTACGACGTGGTCTGATCGCTCCGGTTGGTCAGCTTCACGCGGAATTCGTTGGCGACGCGCCCGTCGTCGGCGATGAAAAAGGGCCGGCCCAGGTTTCGCATCACCTCCACGTCGAACGCGCTCTGGGTGGCGAAAAGAAAAATCAGCAGCGAAACCAGCCCGGTCATGATCGCCAGGTAGACCAGCAGGCGCGGGCGGATGAGCCGGCGCTTTTGGCCCGCCAGCGCGGCCTGGCTGGCGTAGCGAATCAGATTGATGGGCCGACCCACCTTGGCCATGATGGCGTTGCAGGCGTCGATGCACTGCGCGCAACCGATGCACTCAAATTGCAGTCCGTCGCGGATGTCGATGCCGGTCGGGCAGACCTGCACGCATAGGGTGCAGTCGATGCAATCGCCGGCGCCGGAGGCCTGGTTCCTGCCAAGTGGGCCGCGCGGCTCGCCGCGGGCGGGGTCGTATGAAATGAGCAGCGAATCCCGGTCGATCAGCGCGGATTGAAACCGGCCGTAGGGGCAGGCGATGATGCACGTTTGCTCCCGAAAATAGCAGAAGTCGAAGAGCATGAGCCCGGTCGTGACGGCCATGGCCATAAATGCCAGGGGATGATCGAAGGGCGAGCCGGTGATCCAAACGCGGAGCTGTGCCACGCCGACGAAATACGCCAGAAATGTGTGTGCCAGAAAGAGGCAAGCCAGCGCGTACAGGACGTAGCGCAGCACCGTGCGCCATGCGGCCACGTGGGCGGCGGGCGATCCGCCCTGGCCCGTGCGGCCCGAGCATAGCCGCTCGATCGGACGGAAGAGGAATTCCATGTAGACGGTCTGCGGGCAGGCCCATCCGCACCAGACCCGGCCGAACAGGGCGGTGACGAAAAATATGCCGAGGATGAGGCTCACCATCAGCAGCGCGAGCAGAAACGTGTCGGTGGGCAGGAACGTGAATCCGAAGAGCGTGAATCGGCGGTGGATGATGTCGAGCAGGATCGCCGGTTTGCCGCGGACGTGGATTTGTGGAATCGCCGCGAAGATCACGATCAGGACGTACGCCGTCCATCGCCGCCAGTGCCAGAATCGTCCTCTGGAAAGGCGGGGGTACATCCATCGCCGGGAGCCGTCGCCCTCCAACGTCGAAAGGACGCGCCCCTGGGGGCGCAGCAGCGTCTGATCGGCCGGCGGTGGTTGGATCGTCGAACTCATGGCGTTTCAATGGTCGGTCCAGGGCGGTGGAATAATGGTGCCCTCGGGCTTTTTCCTGCCGCCGGGATAATTGGTGTTGCGCAGCGATGACACGTAGGACGCCACCACGATGATCTCGTTAGGTTGCAGCCGGTTGCCCCAGGCGGGCATGGCGCCGTTGTTGCGGCCCTTGGTGATCACGTCCACGAAATCCTCGATCTTCTTCACGTGGATGTAATTGTTAGCCGTGAGATTCGGGCAGGCGATTCCCTCGGCATGCCGGCCGTGGCAGGAGACGCAGTTGGTCTGGAAAATGCTCTCCCCCATTTTCTGGAATAGCGGGTCCTTGGAGAGCTTGAGCAGCGTGGCCGCGTCGGGCTTCAGGACCATGGAACCAAATCGGAGTTTTGCGTCTTCCACCACCGACTGCTCGTACGACGCCACCGGACTCATTTGGCCGCTGGTCGTGATGTCGATGATGAAATACAGCCCGGCAAAGACGATCGTGCCGATGAAGAGCGCTTTCCACCATCCGGGCAGGGGATTGTCGTATTCGCGGATGCCGTCATAGGCGTGATCCATCGGGGGAGGCGAGCCATCCGCCGCTTCCCTTCCGTCTTTGTCGTTGCAGAGATTGTTTGGGTCTTCGTTCATAAATGATTCTGTTGATCCGGGTGTTTTTCATCCGCGTCCGAGCCGAGGGGCAAATTGCCCCATTGGCGTATCTGGCTACGAGACCGGCTGAACGCCCAGGTGGTGAAAATCGCGAAGATCGCGAAAAACATGAGCAGACCGATTTCGCCCAGGCGGGAAATGTCGAACTCCGCGGCAAGCTGGTTGTGCATGATACAACTCCAAAAAATTCCAAGACGCATCAAGGGTCCTCATATTTCAAGCCGGTCACCGTCGGCCGAGCGGCCGGCTGCCTGGACGGCGGCGTTTTGGCAAACAAATCCGTGCCGAGGCGCTGGACGTAGGCGATCAGCGCGACGATCTCCTCGTCATCCAACCCTTTCGGACCGCCTTGCTTGACGATTTTGGCGGCGATGGCCGCCGCCTGCGCCCGGGCCATATCTTCGCTGTTGGCGATATCCTGATCGGTATAGGGCACGCCGATTTTTTGCATGGCGTGGACGCGCACCGGGATGGAATCGAAGTCGATCTTCTGCATCGCCAGCCAGTCGAACCGGGGCATGATCGACCCGGGCGTCACCTGCGCGGGGTTCTCGAAGTGCAGCACGTGCCAGAACTCGTTCTGCTTGCCCCCCTCGCGCGCCAGATCGGGGCCGATCCGCCGGCTCCCCCATTGGAAAGGATGGTCGTAGACGAATTCACCCGCCTTGGAATACTCGCCATACCGCCGCGTCTCCGATAGAATCGGGCGAATCATCTGGCTGTGGCACAGATAACAGCCTTCGCTGAGATAGATGTCGCGCCCTTGCAACTCCAGCGGCGTATACGGCTTGACCGACCCGATCGTCGGAACGTTCGCCCGAATCAGAAACGTCGGAATCATCTCAAACAGCGACGCGACGGCCACCGCCAGGATCACCAGGATCGTGAACTTCAGGGGCAATCGCTCCCAGCGGCGGTGAAACCAAAGGGTCTGAAAAACATCGAGCTTTTTTGCGGTGTCGGCGACGGCGGTCAATTGGGAAACGGGCTTGGGAGCGTCGCCGGCATAAACGCGGCTCAGCGCCGGGGCCTGGTGCGGCGTTTCAACGTAGACCGCCGGCCGGCTTCGCCACGTCTTGTAGAAGTTCCAACCACCCAGAAGGACGCTCGACAGGTACACGGAGCCGCCGATCGCCCGCAGCGTCCACATGGGGATGCTGGCGCGAACCGTTTCGATGAAGTCCGGATAGACAAGCTGGCCCTGATCGTTCATGGCCCGCCACATCAGGCCTTCCGTAATCCCGGCGACGTAGATCGGGATGACATAGAACAGAATGCCGATGGTGCCCAGCCAGAAATGCGCGCTGGCGAGTTTCTGGCTGTAAAGCGGGGTCTGAAAGAGCCGGGGCAGCAGCCAGTACATCATGCCGAAGCACATGAACCCGACCCAACCCAAGGTTCCGCCGTGTACGTGGGCGATCGTCCAGTCGGTGTAGTGGGAAAGACTGTTGACCGATTTGATGGCGAGCAGCGGGCCTTCGAAGGTCGCCATTCCGTAGAACGTGATGCCGACGACGAAGAATTTAAGCACCGGATCGGTGGAGACCTTGTTCCAGGCGCCGCGAAGCGTGAGCAGGCCGTTGATCATGCCGCCCCAGCTTGGCATCCAGAGCATGACGGAAAAGATCATTCCCAAGGTGCTGGCCCAGTCGGGAAGCGAGGTGTAATGAAGGTGATGAGGCCCGGCCCAGATGTAGATGAAGACCAGGGACCAGAAGTGGACGATGCTCAGGCGATAGCTGAAAATCGGCCGCTGGGCGGCTTTCGGCAGGAAGTAATACATCAGGCCCAGGAAGGGCGTGGTGAGGAAAAACGCCACCGCGTTGTGCCCATACCACCACTGCATGAAAGCATCCTGGACGCCGGCATAGACGGAATAGCTCTTGAACAATCCCGCGGGAACGACCAGATTATTGAAAACGTGCAGGATGGCGACGGTGCAGATCGTGGCGATGTAGAACCAGAGGGCGACGTACATGTGCCGTTCGCGGCGGCGGGCCAACGTCATGAAGAAATTCACCGCGAAAAAACCCACCCACACGACGGCGATCGCCACGTCGATGGGCCATTCCAGTTCCGCGTATTCCTTGCCCTTGGTGTAGCCGAACGGAAGCGTCAGCGCCGCCGAGAGGATGATCGCCTGCCAGCCCCAGAAATGGAGGTTGCTGAGCTTGTCGCTCCACATGCGGGCCTTGCACAAGCGCTGGGTGGAATAGTAGATGGCCGCGAAGATGGCGTTGCCGGCAAAGGCGAAGATCGCCGCGTTGGTGTGCAAAGGCCTCAGCCGCCCGAAGGCCAGGAATGGCATCCCGAAGTTGAGCCGCGGGTAGACCATGTCCAGCGCCACGTACAACCCGACCAGCATCGCCACCGCGCCCCAGATGAACATGGCAACGAGAAATTTCCGGACGATGGCATCGTCGAAATAGTATGTTTCAAGGGTCGAAACGGGGGTGCGAATCGAAGGCCGTGGGAGTTCAGCGAGACTGTGCGTCATGAACTTCGCCTCTTCGGTTGGGGTCAATGCCGCGCCGTCGCGGACGGCCAGCGCCGGGATACGCCGTTGGGGGAACTATCCGCGAGAACCGAGTCGGCTAAAATCGGGTTTCTTTCGGCTTATTGGGTAGGGAAAACTACTACCTATGGGGCTCGGGACAGCCGGGATGTGCAGTGTCCGCTGCGGCGAGCGCGCCTTCAGACCGATCCCCGTGCGATTGGCTCACTGCGGAGCGCCAACGGCGCTTCGCAGGATCGAACCCGCGTACGCGCCCATGAGGCCGGGGATCAATAAGACCGCCAACATTGCCCACCTGCCCGGAGAGGCCAGGCGAGCGGGGAGATCAGGCAATGGTCCGAAAAAAGGAACCCCCAGCCCGATGATTATCGCCCACCGCCAAGCACGCCTGGGCCGAAGCATCCCGAGGACAAACGAGCCAACCAGCACAACCATCAGGGTGGGGTAAACTTCGTCGACGTTGTGACGATCGACGTAGGTCGCGTACAGTGCAAAGCCCAAAGCCGCGGCCAGGCAAAGCATTCCGCGCAGGCTCCGTAAAGTGAACCTCTCTCGTGGAATGCTTGTGCACAGATCCCAGGCAGTGCGCATGCAAAACGTCAAAAGACCGTGGAGACCTTGTTTCGATAGCGTATCCCGCAATTGATCGCGAAATACCTGATTCATTTCAATGCCATAGCGAAGGCGGAACTCCGGGGGATAGGCATGGAGCAATCCGCGATATAGGCCGCAGGCCAACCGCAGGAGCGTATTTTGCCTGATCGAGGGCATCAAAACCTTCCTGCGGCAAAGCCGTGTTTCAGGGCGGGAAGCAGTTTTTTCGCGCGCGCCGCGGACACGGCCGCTTCCAGTCGTTGGGCCTCCGATCGGGTCACGCGCCGGCCTAAATCGGTGATGCGGTAATATCGCCGCCGTTCATCATCCAATTCGGGATCCGGCCGTTCTTCCGATTCCTCCACCAGACCGGCCGTCAGCATTCGCTTGAGGCAGCCATACAATGTACCCGGTCCCATACGCAACTGGCCGCCTGTCTGGGTCGCCACCTCCCGCATGATCGCGTAGCCGTGCCGCTCCCGATCGGAAAGCGCCAGCAGAATCTGAAAAACCGGAGGCGTCAGCGGAAGCATCGATTGAGGATCGGTTGCCTTCGTCATGGATATATCCGTCGCGGATATAATAGCGGGGGTGGCTTCGAATGTCAAGAGGGTGCGGAAAAACCATTCAAGCGGTCATTCAAAAACCACCATGGCGTGCCCGCGCACCTCCGGAACGAGCACGAATGCTCGCCCCTGCTTGTAGGTAAACGGCAACATTGCATTTCCCGGGGCCAGATAGACGCGCCTAGGCCTTCGGTCCAGCTTCAGCGAAATCGGCACCTTGGCAATTGGCACGATGTCCTCGATCAAATCGAGATTCGCCGCCCGTCGTTCGGGAGAATACTGAAGAAGATGAACGATGGTTCGCGGTTTTGGCGTCTGTTGGCGCATGACGCTTGCCTCCATGCCGGTCGGACCCTCGACCGTGAGCAGAGGCTCGGGCATCAAGCGTGCAATGAGATTGCGCACCAGCAGCCGGTAGGGGTAGTTTCCGTGCCGGGCGAACGCGCCGAAAACGGGGAAGTTGACGTAGGCGACGGCGCCGCTCAGCGTCGCGGCCGCATATTTGGAGACCTTGTCCGGCGGCGTCTGAGAATGGGAGGAAAAATGATCCCAGGTGCGCTGGAAATACGGTTCAACCACCCAGGCGACGACCTGCGTCCCGCGTCTTGGCGTCACGCGCACGCCGGGATCGTAAACAACGTGCTCGGTGTTCGGGACGTCACGGTCGATCTCCGGGCCAAACCGAACGTACGTCGCCGTGAAGGGGGACATGCCGTGGGGATCGATGCCAAGCATCGGCAACAGCGATTGCGTTCCCGCCGGGTTCAATCCACTGGTTCCGCTGGCCAGAACCGCGCCCCCGGCGCGCACGTACGCGCCCAGGTTTCTCGCCAGCGCCGCGTTGACGGGCACGGCGTCCGGCAGGATCAGCAGCCGGAATCCGGATAGATCGCTGGTCGCATCGACCACGTCGAACTGCATTTTAAGTTGCATGAGCAATCGCGTGGCGCCTTCGTCGGCGCCGGTGACGCGAGCGCCATCGCCGCGGGCATCGGCCGGCGCTTGGAACAGGCCGATCTCGGTGACCGGCCTTGCGCCGACCAGCCAGGGTTCGCGTTGGGCCACGCGCTTGTAAACCTTGCCGATCAATTCATAGGCCGCCGGATCGGGCACGCCGCGGGGATGAAGCTGGTCGCCGATGCTGCACCGGGCTCCCAGCGCAATCATCTGGCTTGTTTCGTATTCCAGCGCCGGATACGGCTTCAGTCCGCCGAAATCCGCCCAGCTCTTGTGGAAGCGAGCCGTCATGCCGAGATACGGTTTTTTGAAATTGCGCACGAACCGCGCGTTCTTGGCGAAGAAAACGTATCCCCATCCGCCCGTCGGCAACGCTTCGATTTCCACCTGCTCCTGATATCGGATCTCTTCGGCAAGGTTCCAAAACGCCCGGCCGTTGAAATAAACGGCGGCATCCGGGCTGGATTGACGCACCATCCCGTGGAAACGCTTCATGTAAGCCAGCGCCAACTCATGCGCATACTTCCGGCGATCCTCCTCGTTCTGCGGATTGCCGCCTCGGGCGCGCATCTGCTCCAGAAAACTCTTCGTCGTGCTCGGCTGGTCCCAGCACATATCGAAAAAAATCCCGTCAACCGGATGGAACAGCTTCAAAACCTCGCGGGTTTGCTCGGCCAGGTATTCCTGATAGAGCGTGCTCATGTCCAATATCTGCCAGCCGGGATCAAATACCCCCCCGCTCTTCACCTGCCCGCCATCCGGCTTGCGAGCCACCCATTCCGGATGCGCGTTGGCCGCATATTCATCGCACTGAACGCTCAGATAAATGGGCGCGCGAATGCCCTGACGATGCAGAGCCTCCACTTGCTCTGCCAGGAGATTCAAACCGGCTTTCAGGCCGGGATGGCGCTCGGGACGCTTGGTGTCATAGTACAGATGCCCGTGATGGCATTTGGCAAAAACGGTGACGCTGTTGACGTAGGCATCCTTCATCGCGCGGGCAAATTGCCGCGCGTCAAAGTCGCGCCCCACGTCCGGCACGGCCGGCCCCGTGTGAAAATCGAGATGCACTTGCCGAAAGGGAAACGCAAATGGCGTTTTCACGGCTGTTCCTTCTTTTGAAAATGACGCAACTCGTCGGCGGCCCGGATCAATTCCGGCCCGTCGGTTTTTGGATTGTTGACCGCCGGCGTGATCGCGTAGGCGTCCATTTCCTCGGCGGGATACGGCGTCAGGGCGTCGGCAACTTCATCTCCGGGAATGCGGGATTCAAGCCAACGGCTGTAATTCCGCTTTGCGACGATCGCGGGCATTCGATTGTGAATGGGGCGCATCAACTCGTTCGGTTGCGTCGTGATAATCGTGCAAGTGTAGATGGGTTCGGCATCCTTCGCGGGCTTCCATCGCTCCCATAAACCGGCGAAGGCAAAAACGCCATCGTCTTTGAGGTGGATGAAATACGGCTGCCTGGGACGCTGGGCGCCTTGCCATTCATAGAAGCCATCGGCGGGAATCAGGCACCTGCGGCTATTGAACGCCTGGCGGAACATTCCGCTGGTTGCAATGGTTTCGGCCCTGGCGTTGATCGGGCGCGTTTTAGGCAATTCCTTCGCCCAGGCGGGGATGAATCCCCATTGCGCCGGGGCGATGACGCGCTCGCCATTGTCCTCCATTCGCACCACCGGCACGTGTTGGGATGGGGCAATGTTCCACCAGTGAACGTCCAGTTCGGAGAATTCCTCAAACGTCATTTGCCGCATGGCCTGGAAGACGGCTCTGGCCAGTTCATATCTTCGCAGCGTGTATCGCCCGCACATGGTGCAATACGCTACCGGCTTCGACGGAAAGGGCAAAGCCCCCGCAAAGCGGGGGGCTAATGGATGGGAAATCAACGTTAATTTCGATCCGTTAGCCCCCCGCTTTGCGGGGGTTTTGCCGCGGGGGTTTTGCCCGGATGATATTTCGCATTACGATTACTGCATGCAACCGCGGCTATTGGCCACCATGGTCACCACCACCAGCTACGGCGCCTGGCTGCCCGGAGATATTCGCGGATACGTCGAAAACGGAATCATCCTGCGCGGCGATCCATCCCGGCTGGAACTGGCGCGGCGGCGAATGGGTGATCGCACGCCGATCCTGTTCAACCTCTCCCAACAGACTCGATTGTTCCAGGCCCTACGTGATGCCGCGGAAGAATTCCAATATCAATTGACCGATGCCAGCGTCGAATCGTGGCACCTGCATTGGATGGTGCAGCACGGTTTCGATTCCGTGCCGACGATGGTCGGCCGGCTGAAGAACCGAATGCGGCAAGCGCTGGGAATCGGACGGATTTGGACCGAGGGGTATTACGATTCGCGACTGTTCGATTTAGCGGGAATCGAAAACCGGCGGCAATACATCCGCCGGCATGTCGGCTGCCGGATGAGCGCCGGTGTTATCCTGAGCCGTTAGCCCCCCGCTCTGCGGGGGTTGTATTCTCTGGCCGCTAGTGAAAATCGCGCGACGGATGCAGGAATCCGCTCAGAACGCCGCTCAAATCCTGGAGCCGAACCGTCATCACGTGCTGGACCTGGCCCTGACGCTCGATATATCCGTCGGCCTGAAGCAAAGCCGCGTGTCTTGCCGCCGCGCGATAGCGCTCATAGACGTGCGGGCGGATGATGAGATTCACTATGCCGGTCTCGTCTTCCAGCGTGACAAAAACGATTCCCGATGCGGTGCCGGGCCGCTGGCGAATCAGGACCACCCCCGCCACGCTCACCCAGCGGCCGGCCGCGCGATTCCAAACCTCGGCGGCGGGGACGATCTTTCGCCTGGAAAGTTCCGCGCGAACAATGCCAACGGGATGGCCTTTGAGTGACAGGCCCACGGCGCCGTAGTCGGCCAAGATTTCCTCGCCCGCCGTCATCCGGGGGAGTTCCGCATGCAAATCATCGGTGGCTTCCACCGTGGAGGCAAAGCCTTCCACCTGCTTGGCCGTTGGCAACGGCGGCCGATCATCCGGTAACGCCAAGGCATCCCACAACGCCGGCCGGCGGCTTTTTGAAAGAGATGCGAACGCATCGGCCTCGGCCAGTATTGTCACGGCGCTGATGGGCAAGCCGGCGGCCTCGTGAAAATGGTCGATGGATCGGAAAGGCCCGCATCGTTGCCGGCATTCGACAATCCGCCTGGCGTGAGCGGCGTGCAATCCCTTGACCATGCGAAAACCCAGACGAACCGCCGGGCCGCCGCGGCCCCAAGTTCGTTTGTCGGGATCGGTGGCCAACGGCCGGGCGTCGGGGAGGTTTTCCAGGATGCAATCATATTCGCTGTGGTTGACATCCACCGGAAGCACTTCCACGCCATGTTCGCGCGCATCGCGCACGAGTTGGGCCGGGGCATAGAATCCCATCGGTTGGCTGTTGAGGATCGCGGCGCAGAACGCCGCCGGATGATAGCGCTTCAACCACGCGCTGGCGTAAACCAGCAGTGCAAACGACGCGGCATGGCTTTCGGGGAAGCCATATTCGCCGAACCCTTTGATCTGCTCGAAACATTGCTGGGCGAAAGATTCGTCGTATCCGTTGCGGATCATGCCCTCGACGACGTTGCGGTGAAATTGCTCGATGTGACCCGTGTATCGCCAGGCGGCCATGGCGCGGCGGAGCCGGTCCGCTTCGGCGGCGCTGAATCCCGCCGCCACCATCACCAGTTTCATCGCCTGTTCCTGAAACAGCGGCACGCCCAGCGTCTTGCCAAGCACCGCTTGCAATTCCGGTTTGGGAAACGAAACCTTTTCGGTTCCCTCGCGGCGGCGCAGGTAAGGATGCACCATGTTCCCCTGAATCGGTCCCGGCCGGACGATGGCCACCTCGATGACAAGATCGTAAAAGCACTTGGGGCGCAGACGCGGCAACATCGACATCTGTGCCCGGCTCTCGATCTGGAAGACGCCCACCGTGTCGGCGTCGCAGGCCATCGCGTAAACCGCCGGGTCTTCCGGCGGAATGGCGTGAAGCTCGATTGAACGCTCCAACGGCCTGGCCTCATTGACCATCTTCAGCCCCTTGGCCAATGCGGTGAGCATCCCCAGCCCCAGCACGTCCACCTTGAACATGCCCACCGCATCCAGATCGTCTTTGTCCCATTCAATCACCGTCCGGTCGTTCATCGCGGCGTTTTCAATGGGAACGCTTTCGCACAATGGCCGGCGGCTCATCACCATTCCACCGACGTGCTGACTCAGATGCCGTGGAAAGCCCAGCAGTTCCCCCGCCAAATGGAGGGTTCTTCGCACGGTGGGATCGGCGGGGTCCAATCCCACTTCCCGGATTTTGCCGGCATTCAATACGTCGCCATCCCACCAGTCCTGACGCTTGGCCATCTGGTCCACCGTGTCCAGGCCCAAACCCATCGCCTTGCCGACGTCGCGCACCGCCGATCGCGCACGGTAGGTAATGACTTCCGCCGTCATCGCGGCGCGTTCCCGGCCGTATTTTTCGTAGAGGTACTGAATCACTTCTTCCCGCCGCTCGTGCTCGAAGTCGATGTCGATATCCGGCGGCTCGTTGCGCGCGGCGGAAATGAAACGCTCGAACAGCACGTCCACCCGATCCGGGTCCACGCTGGTGACGCCGATGCAATAGCAGACGGCCGAATTGGCCGCCGATCCCCGACCCTGACAGAGAATCCCGCGCGACCGGGCGAAACGCACCAAATCGTGGACGGTCAGGAAATACGCCGCGACGTTCAATTCTTCGATGAGCCCAAGCTCGTGCTCGATCTGGCTGCGCACCTTCGGCGGCACGCCCGCGGGATAGCGGCCCCGCGCGCCGATCCACGCCAATTCGGCAAGATATTGAGGCGGCGTTTTCCCGGGCGGCACGATTTCGTCGGGATATTCGTAGCGCAATTCATCCAGTGAAAAAACGCAACGTTGGGCGATCTCGAGGGTTCTTTGCATTGCCGCCGGCAGGTCGTCGAACAAACGGCGCATTTCTTCCGGCGTCTTGAGGAATCGCTCGCCGTTTGAAAAAAGCCGAAACCCCGCCTGTTGAATTGTGCAGCCGTGACGCACGCATGTCAGCACGTCCTGCAACCTCCGTCGCCGGGCGTCGTGATAGTGCGCCTGATTGGTTGCCAGAATTGGGATGTCGCAAGCGCGGCTGACGGATTGCACTCGATGAAAGAGGGGCCGATCGAGGCCGTCGTGCAGGCGCGAAACCGCCAGCGACAGCCGATCCCCCATGACATCCTTGATCGCCTGAGCGGCGGTTTGTAAATCGCCGCCATCTGTAGCTGGCGCCTGCTGGTCAATGCTCCGGGCAGTCAATGCGGCCAGCAGCCCATCCGACGCCGCCAACAACTCGTCCAACCGAAGAATGCACGAACCCTTCTCGGCCCGACGCTTGCCCTCCGTCAGCATCCGGCAAAGGTTGGCGTAGCCGGCACGGTTCTCGGCCCACACCAAAACCTCCGGCGCATCGGCCAATCGCAATCGCGCTCCGACGCACAATTTGATTCCCGCCTGCTTGGCGGCTTGATGGGCGCGAACGATGCCCGCCAGGCTGTTGACATCGGTCATTCCCACGGCGGCATATCCAAGTTCGGCAGCCCGGTTGACCAGTTCATCCGGATGCGATGCGCCGCGAAGAAACGAGAAATTGCTCGTCACGTCCAATTCGGCATAGCAACCGTGAAGAGATGAACCGCGAAGACGCGAAGAACGCGAAGTTGCGCGAAGGTTAATATTCCCTTCTTCTTCGCGCAACTTCGCGCTCTTCGCGTCTTCGCGGTAATGTTTTAACAACTCACTCGAATATTCCATGAAGATACCACTGGTTGGTTTCCATCACGCGAAACAGCCAAAAGCGGTTGCCGGCCGTGTCGGCCGCGTCGAAATAATCCCGCGTCTTGCCCGATCCATTCCACCATTGGCCGGCGATGCGCTCGGGCCCGCGAACGTGCACCAGTCGATGGACTTGCTCGTTGTGCGTGAACGCGACGGGCTGGCCATCGCGGCTCTCCGAAGGCATCACGATCACTCGAATGGCCCGCGGCAACGGCAACAGGCACAGCGGACGGGACGCGACGGACGGCTTTTCCCCAATCGCCGCGGGTTCCTTCCGATAGGAAAACGCCAGCTCCGGCACGTGCGCTTCGACCAACTCGGCCCACTCGGCGACATCGCCGAATTTCGCCCGAAGCCGTTCGATCAAATGATCCGTTTCGGCCGCGTTGCGCTCGGCATCGTCATCCACCAGCGCCGTCTGTTCATCGCCCAATCTCTCGGCGGAAGTGACGGACAGGCCTACCGCGTGGAAGCCGTCGTCCGTCCCCACGCTTTCCAACGCGTGACGCAGCAGAATGAACAAACTTCCGGCGTTGCGCGAGCTGCGAAGCAATCCGATTGTTTTTTCAATCGGCGGCGCATACGGCCGGCGCAACGTCATCCGAAGTTGCTTCGCCCCCAGCCCGCGGCCGGTCAGCGACTCAACCACTCGATCCAAAACCTGCCGTAGCGCCAGGTGAATGGTTTCGAGCGATTCAACGATGCCGTCGAACTCCATCTCGGCTTGAATCGGCGTGCGATGGGGCAGCCAATTCAGCGGTTCATGGATTGCTCCCGTTGCCTGGTCAATCCGCTGAAGGATCGCCCGGCCGAACCGGGAAACAAGCTGATCCCGGGGAATTCGCAGCAGGATTCCAACGGCGTCGATGCCCAGCGCGTGCAATGACTGGGCCGTCGCCGATTCCAATCGCAGCGCCTCCGGCGGCAATCGTGAAAGAGCGGCAAGGAGATTTTCGCCGCTGACGACTGTCGGCGACTCTTCGCCGAAAACCGCCATCGCCCAGGCCGCGCCGGGCGTCGGGCCAATCGCCACGTTGGCGTTCAGGCACAATCGCTTCATCGCCGCGTCCACCCGGCCGGCCAGCGCGTGCAAATTGCCAAAGAGCATTTCCAATCCGGTGGCATCGAGGCAAATCGATGAGGGCGGCCAAATCGCCACGTTCGGACTGAATCGCATCAGCCAGTAGCCAAGGGCTTCCAAGGATCGCCGATCTTTTTCCGGCTCGGCCGGGACGACCGCCAGGGCGGTACAATGCGCCCGAGCCTGCGCCAGCGTCATTCCCGGTTGCACGGCCGGCGGAACTTCGGGGCTGACCGCCGTCACGATTTGCCGATGGGCGGTTGTTTCCACCAATACAAACGCTTTATGCCGTAGCTCTGCGCTGTGGCGCCGCAGCCGGTCGATCGGCCAATGACGCAGATGCACGCAAAGATGGAGGGCTTGCCCTCCAAGATGGAGGGCTTGCCCTCCAGTCACCTGTTTCACGATCCACCTCCAGGAGAACGCTTGATCCCAATCGTCCTCCATGACCGTGCAACAACTCGACGATCCAGCATTGCGAATCGCCCCCCTCCAGCATTGGCCGAACGAGCCAGCGGGTGGCGGCGGCGTAATTGCCCGGCGAACCGGTCAATCTGGGCCGAAGGAAAATCCCGACGCCGCCTCCATTCTCCGCCGCAAGTTGCAATCGCCGGGCTTCGATGTCGGACAGCCGATCGAGATGGGTAATCGTCGCGCTCACGCCTTTGCACCGGAGACATTCCGTCAGCGCCGAAATCTCCTGCGCGGCATTTCGCGGGCGCAGCAGGATCATCCGCCGAAGATCGATCCCCGCGGCCGAAACGGCCGTGGGATGCAACTGGCGCCTCGGATCGCTCCAAACAATCACCCCGCCCCTCGCCGCTTGCGCGGCGCGAGCCAGGATCAGCGCCAATGATCGAGGCGGAGAAACCGCCGAGTCGGATAACCACTCGTGAATTGCTCCGCACCGCAGCGCTCCGTGAGGCGCAAGCTCATCCATCGCGTCCAAACCCGTGCGGAAAAGATCGCGTCGTTCCGCCGGGAGTTGCCGAGCCAGGAGAGCGCGCAGCGCGGCACTCTTTGCCGCCATATTCCGCATGGCCGCTCCTTTTATGTTCGTATTATGTTAGGTATCAGGAAGTGACCGCTCAGTCAAGCCGACTACACACAATATCGTTCAATGGCGGAAGTTGTCTCTTTCCGTTAGCCCCCGGCTCTGCCGGGGTTTGCGCAAGAATGGATCGGTCTTTTCGTTCAACATGGGTTGCGCTACGCTCATCACGGAAAACCCCGGCAAAGCCGGGGGCTAACGGGAAAAAAGCTACTTCTGAGGAGTTATAAACTCCATCGACTGGCACATTTCCGCGGTCAATATCAGCAGGGCCGCGTACACCGCCAGTCTCGCTCCAGGCCGCCAATTCGCCAGTTCCAATCCGACAGGCAACATCAGCATGGGAAGCATGAACATCCAGATGCGGGCGGTTTCGACCTGGAGCGCGCCCGTCAAAGCGATCAGCACGAATTGCAGCACGCTGAGGATTGCCACGCGGGATTGCGGGCTTGGCCCTTGTCTGAAGGCGGACTTGAAATAGAACCCGACGAGAACAAAACTCATCCACCCCGACGCCAGCGCGAAATCGTAAAGGTCGGTGGGAATCGTTCCCGGCAGGGAGTGGTGCGGATAGTGATAAACGTTAATCAGAATATCCCAGAGGACGTAGACTTGCCGGGTACACTCGCGAAGGGTCGCAATCGGGTTGAAACGCGTGGTGGCCCACAGCGCCGCGTAGCACGCCGCAAAGGCGGCCAGCGATGTAATGAAATGGATGAAAATTCGCCGCATCCGGCATTGCGGGTCGGTGAACCACCGGAGCAACGCGAAGCCGATGAGGAAGACGGCGATCACGCCGGGGAGATACGTGATAAATCCGGCCGCGGCGTACGCGACGCCCAGCGCGATGGAATATCGAAATTGATTTCGCAGCAGCGCCAGGCCCCAGAGCACGGCCACGGTCACGGTCAGGATCGAGTAACACTGCTCAAACATCGGAAAAAACAGCACGAGCGAGGGGCATAGGGTAAGGTAACTGGCGCCGAAAAATGCCGCGTCAGCCGAGGGCTTGCCCTCCGCGCGGCCGGCCGTGAAAAAGGCGATGAACCCGTACGTCGCCAGGATTGAAAAGCTCGCCACCAGGCCGATCAATAATCCCGAAACGCTCGCCCCCAGTTGTCCCGGCCCCAACAGGCGGATGATTCCCATTTCCATCAGCACCAGGCCCGGCGGTTTTTGGCGGGGATGCAGATAAAAATGGTCGAGCATGGCCGGATAGCGGGCGAGCAATTGGCGGGCGCTGATCCCCTTGTGCAGCAGCGCTTCCGCTTGAGCGAAATATCCCGTGCTCCACCTGCTTTGCACCACGTCCGGAATGCGGGAAAAGCCGGGCGGATTCTGTTGCACGCACGCGCCGCCGATCATCAGTGCCAGCGCCGACACCATCAGCAGCCCCACCCACCCCGCCGACGGCCGCCTCGCATACAACGCCTGCGCCAGGAAAAATGGAACGCCCAGCGAAAGCATGACCGGATACACCGTTCGTGAAGGGATCCATTGCCAGGTCCAGGTGTAGTAATAATGGCTGTTGACGTGGAAAAGATGCTGGTGAACGGCGATCGCGAAGAACGCCGCCACGGCCAGGACGAAGGCCGCGCGCGGCGGATTCCCTTGCCGGGCCGAACTTTTCCCGCCGTCATCGGACATCAAATCGCCAGTTGTTCCGCCATTTTCAACGCCCGCCAGTCACAGGCGTCAATCGAATTCCTGAACCGGCGGAGCCTGCTCCATTCCAACTCGGCCCGCGATGATTTGGGCACGGAAATAATTCTCTGGGCGAACGCCTGATCCGATCATGCGGCGAAGCGTAGCCAATTGGCCGATATGAGTAAATGCATCCGCGATAGGCCCTTGAAAGAGTCTCTGTGGCGAAGACGCCGGTGCAACTTGAGTTGCAAGTCGATCGTCGAAGGCCTTCAGTGCCGCGAAGAATCGAGCGACTTCCTTTTCCCAGGAATCGGGCCGCGACTCGTGCCAATCCGTTTCCCCATCCGCCGCGCGTCGAGCCCATTCCAAGAGATCCCCGATATGGGCCAAAATCTGAGCCGCCGAGCGCGTTGTCGGCGCTGCGCGAAAGTGTTCGAAGCCCGGGGGCGTTCCCCGCAGAGTCTTGGCCGCTCGGTAAGCCAGGGTCGCCACCGCGTGGCGAAGCATCGGAATGCCGGGGTTTTCAAGTGGGTCCATGCGTTGCATCCGACACCTGTCAGGCAGCGACGAGCGCCAAACGCGTTTTGGGAGCGATTTTAGCGAGAAGTTCAAATCCCGCCACATTCCCAACGAAAAACCCCTTCCTGCGCTGAAATCAAATCTCTTGGCTTCGGGTCCGACAACCAGCCGTAAGGATCTCTTCATCGCAAGGACCTTTGGCTGCTCAGCGGCCGGTCAACTGCTCCAGCCTTTGGGGGTATCTGGCGCCGTGAACCGTGATCTGTGCCGCAGCGTTATCGATGTCGCGCAGATCGTCGCCCGTCAGTTCGACCGCCACTGCGCCGATGTTCTCGTCCAGACGGTGCAGCTTCGTGGTGCCGGGGATCGGAACAATCCACGGCTTCTGGGCCAGCAGCCAGGCGAGGGCGATCTGAGCGGGCGTCGCCTTCTTCCGCTGCCCGATCTTGCCGAGCAGTTCAATCAGGGCCTGATTCGCTTTGAGCGCCTCCGGCGTGAAGCGAGGGAGGGTGCTACGGAAATCGGTGCTGTCGAACTTCGCGTTCTCGTCGATCTTGCCCGTGAGAAAACCCTTGCCCAGCGGGCTGTACGGCACAAAGCCGATGCCGAGTTCCTCGAGCGTCGGAATCACTTCCTTCTCCGGCGTTCTCGTCCACAGCGAATATTCGCTTTGAAGAGCCGTAAGCGGCTGGACGGCGTGGGCGCGACGGATCGTCTGCACGCCTGCTTCGGATAGTCCGAAGTGCTTCACCTTGCCCTGCTGGATCAGTTCCTTTACCGTTCCCGCCACGTCCTCGATCGGCACGTTCGGGTCAACGCGGTGCTGATAAAGCAGGTCGATTGCATCGACCTTGAGCCGCTTGAGCGAACCCTCGACAGCCTGCTTGATGTGCTCTGGCCGACTGTTCAGGCCCGCGGCGCCGGGCCGCGTATCACTGCCACTCAGGTCGAACCCAAACTTGGTGGCGATCGCCACCTGCTTGCGGAACGGAGCGAGGGCTTCGCCCACAAGCTCTTCATTGATGAACGGGCCATAGACCTCGGCGGTGTCGAAGAACGTGATGCCGCGATCGACCGCTGTCCGCAGAAGAGAGGTCATCTCCTGCTTGTCCTTCGGGGGGCCGTAGGAAAAGCTCATTCCCATGCAGCCCAGTCCGAGGGCCGAAACTTCCAAGTTGCTCTTTCCAAGTTTGCGCTTTTGCATTTTGTTCTCCATTCAGTGTCACTCTAATTATTCAGACTTGAGAGAGGCCATATCGATGCAGAATCGGTACTTCACGTCGGACTTAACCAGCCGCTCGTAGGCTTCGTTCACCTTCTGGATCGGGATTACTTCGACGTCAGAGGTGATGTTGTGCTTGCCGCAGAAGTCTAGCATTTCCTGCGTCTGGGCAATGCCGCCGATAATGGAGCCGGCCAGATTGCGGCGGCCTATCAACAGGGAGAAAGCGGAAACGGGCATCGGCTTCTCCGGCGCGCCGACGAGCGTGAGGGTGCCGTCGTGGGCGAGCAGGTTGAGATAGGCGTTGATGTCGTGGTCCGCCGCGATGGTGTCCAGGATGAAGTCGAAACTGCCCGCGTGCTTCTTCATCTCGTCTGCGTTGCGGGAGATGACGATCTCATCGGCGCCCAGGCGAAGCGCGTCCTCTTTCTTGTTCGGTGAGGTCGTGAAGACCACGGTGTGGGCCCCGAACGCGTGCGAGAACTTCACGCCCATGTGGCCCAAACCGCCGAGGCCGACGATGCCGACCTTCTTGCCCTTGGTCACGCCCCAGCGGCGCAGGGGCGAGTACGTCGTGATCCCAGCGCACAGCAGCGGTGCGGCGCCGGCAAGATCGACGTTGGTCGGCACACGCAGGACGAAGTGCTCGTCAACGACGATGCTGTTGGAGTAGCCGCCGTAGGTGACCGGCGCGGTCTTGTGCTTGTCCGGCGAGTTGAAGGTGAGCGTCTGGTTCGGACACAGGTTTTCGAGGTTGGCCTTGCACTGAGGGCAGGTGCGGTCGGAGTCGACCAGACAGCCAACCGCGGCGAGGTCGCCCGGCTTGTAGTTGGTGACCGCCGAACCGACCTTGCTGACGCGCCCGACGATCTCATGGCCGGGGACAATCGGATAGACGGTCGGCATGATGCTGCTCCACTCGTTACGCACCTGGTGGAGGTCGGAGTGGCAGATGCCGCAGAAGAGGATTTCGATCTGCACGTCATGTTCAGTCGGATCGCGACGATTGATCTTGGTGGAGGCCAGCAGCGATATCGCACTGGCAGCCGAATAAGCTTCGATGTGCGTCATCGCCGTCGTTGCCGTGGCGCCGTGCCAATGCTTCTCGCCAGGCGGGAACCAGATCACGTCGCCCGGCCGGATTTCCTCGACCGGCCCGCCCCATCGCTGCGCCCAGCCGCAGCCGGCGGTAACGATCAGGGTCTGGCCGAGCGGATGCGCGTGCCATGCGGTGCGGGCGCCGGGATTGAAGGTGACGCTAGCGCCAAATACGCGCGCCGGTTCGGGCGCATCGAACAGCGGATCAATCCGAACTGCGCCCGTGAAGTAATTCTCCGGCCCCTTGCCGGAAGGCTGGGAACCGATTCGCCTGATCTCCATTTGCTTTCTCCTTCGTGCGGGTCGAACGCTTCGTTGGTCTAACAATCGCTTGTACTAGTGTCCAATTAAGCCGCAGCTAATCCTGAGGCATCTCGAACTTTCCGTGCAATTTTAGCTATGTGATTACCCGATGCGATATGACGATTCTCGAAAGTCTTTGTATAATTCTCCAAAAGGCGTCTCAATGCGGTGAACTGACCGGCAAAGGTGTTTACGATGCCCAGGATGATGAACATTAGCGGCGAACGACAGGCCAGCCGCATGCAGGCCGACCAAGAGGAACTCGCCGAGCGAATCGCGCGGGCCCTGCCGCGCGATGGAACGGTCGAGCCACAGCCGGGCCTGCATCTCCGCCGCCATTCCAGGCCGAGCGAGCGCGTGTACGCCTCCTCTCAGCCCTCGTTCTGCGTGATCGCACAGGGAACCAAGGACATCCTGCTCGGCGAGGATTCTTTCCGGTACGACCCCGCGCATTACTTGATCAGTACGATGGAGCTGCCGCTGATAGGCGAAGTTGTGGAAGCGTCGCCGGAGCGGCCGTACCTGAGCTTCCGGCTGGTGCTCGATCCCTCGATCGTCACGTCGGTGATGGTGGAGTCGGGCCTCGTACAGCCGCGCGGCGACGGTAGCGTGAAGGCGGTCAATGTTAGCCCGCTCGACGCAAATCTGCTCGATGCCACGCTGCGCCTCGTGCGGCTGATCGAGACACCAACCGAGTACTGCGCCCTCGCGCCTCTCGTTGTCCGCGAGATCGTCTATCGCCTCCTGACGGGCGCGCAGGGCAGCCGCTTGCGTCACCTTGCGACGTTCGGCGGCCATGCCCACCGGATGGTTCGCGCGGTCGAAAAGCTACGCGAGAACTTCGATAAGCCATTAAGGATCGAGGGCGTCGCACGGGAACTTGGGATGAGCGTCTCGGGGTTTCATGCCCACTTCAAGGCCGTGACAGCGATGAGTCCGTTGCAGTTCCAGAAGCAACTACGGCTTCAGGAGGCCCGGCGGCTGATGCTTAATGAGAATCTCGACGCAGCGGAGGCGGGCTACCGAGTGGGTTACGATGACGCCTCGCACTTCAGCCGCGAATACAAGCGGCATTTCGGCGAACCGCCCATTCGGGATGTCGAGCAGCTTCGAGAATTGACCGGTGCCAGCGCCGCTCAATAGCGGTCTCAAAGCACGCCATGGGAAAAAGTGCAAGCGATGAGTTCAAGGCCCATCGCCTTACAGAAGCACAAGCCCTTGCGCAGACAATGGCTGTAAACGAGTCGGGACAACAAGACGGCTATTGAACTTTTTCTGGCTGGAGTCATGGGCTGGGAAAGCGGAATAACGAGACGACTGGATGACGCAAGACCGAAATCCACCTGATCTTACGACTGCCGGTGAATCATTCCGTCCAACGTGAATAACGCTGTTCCAGCGAAATGGAACGGCGCTTTTGGGGCGGCACCATCAAGGCTTATTCGAGTAAGGGGGGTACAATCCTCGACAGTACATGCGCCGCCTGACAATCGGCTTTGCGCATCGGGCTAGAAACTGAGCAAACAAAGCCATGACAATCACTGAATGGCGGGAATTTCTGCAGAGATGGTCGGACGAATGGCTCGCTAGGGACGAGAAATTCCCCCGGCAGATTCGAGAACGACGCTGGTTGGGTTCCCGACCCGCGACCGAGAAGCAAATCTCTCACTTGGAGAAGCGACTTGGCTATCGCTTGCCCCCGTCGTACCGTAACTTCCTCCTTACGACCAACGGCTGGTCTCGCACATCGGTGTTCATCAAGAGAGTTCTGCCAGCCTCAAAGGTCGATTGGCTCCAGACACTTGATCCGCAGTTGCTTGATACTTGGTCCCCTGAGGATAGCGACAACCCTGCGGTTAATGATCTGGCGGAGTATTTTTCTTATGACGGCAGACCGATTTTTGATGCCGCACATCTTCGCCAGTCATTGCTGGTGGCCGAACCGATTGACGGCGACTCGATGATCTATGTCCTCAACCCGCTGATTGTTGCCCCGGATGGTGAGTGGGAAGCGTGGCGTTTTGCGAACTGGATTCCTGGTGCGGAGCGGTTTCCGTCATTCGAGTTATTGATGCGGGCGGAATTTGAATCGTTTTCGAGCGAGGGGAAGTCGCAGCACTTTGGACCCTATCAGGGAATCTATGCGCCCGACCAACCAAGGCACGTCGCGACGAAAATCGGGCCGGGCCGCGTTAAACCGAAGCGACTTAGCGTTCCTGAACTCATCGCGCAGCTGGAGTCGCAAGAACGCGCATCGCGCTTGAGCGCGGCGAAGCACTTGCTACGTGAATTCTGCCCGCGCAATCCTGGTGACGAGCATCCAGAAATAGTTGGTCCTCTCAGCCGGATTCTTCGGTCAGATCTTGAAACCGATGTGAGATCGGCTGCCGCAGCGATGCTTGGGAGCTATGGCGATGTTCGCGCAATTGATCCGCTGATAAAGGCCCTCCACATTCCCGAGCTAACGGCGATCGCGATCAGTGCGCTATTTTATCTGTCGTTGCACATCCCGGACTCTCGCATCGCTGACGCGATGGTCAGATTGCTGGAAAGACCGCGCACGCTTTTCGAGACAGAGCACGCTGTTTACATTCTTGAAGAGCTCAAGGATGCCCGGCTGGAAGCAATTGGATTGCGCCTACTCGACGAGGCTCCCGTGGTTATTCCGAACGCGAAAGACGTACCTGATTTGTCGGTCGCACAAGCGTATCAGCGGTCTAGTTTGCGTTCTCTCGGCGCGTTCGCATTCGCAAAGCTTGCAGCTAACGCCACAGACGAATTGGTCAAACGGTTGACTCACGCAGATGGTGAAATTCGCGCAGCGGCGGCGGCAGCTTTGCGCCAAGACCCACACCGAGGCTTGCACCTTTCGCCGCACTTGGTGCCCTTGCTGGATGATCCTGATACAGCCGTACGGCAGCAAGCGTCCACGACGCTCCGATTCTTAGAGCCAATGCCCGTCATCACCGAAATTTCGGCGGAGCGACTCACTGAATTAGAAAAACAGGTTGCCGCTCAACTTGAAAGAGCGTCCCGGCGGAAAAGTCGCTTTTAGAGGACAAACTCGATGGCGGAAAAATCCTGAATGCAAGTTCAAATCCCCTTGCCACTCTCGCGCAAGTGCTGCTTTTAGTGCCCTTCATACGCGAATTGTTGAACTCACGTTTTCCAGCTAACACTCACACTGACAATGACATACGGCAGTCACCGCCGGACAATCCGATTCCGCTAATTAAAATCGGGGCGATTGGATTTGAACCAACGGCCTTCTGGTCCCAAACCAGACGCTCTGCCAAGCTGAGCTACGCCCCGTAGTCCAACACTTAGATACCACGCGTAGCTCCGGATGTACATCCGGAGCCACTCGATGCGGCCCATCTCCGCTGAAGAAGCTGTTTCAAATTGACTTCCGAGAACCCAATTGTATATTGAATTTCCGACTATGAGTCGCAAGAACGCCCGGTATCGTGGTTGGTTTAGCGGATACTTTTATCCGGCCACCCATACCGCGTCCTGAGATTCATCGAGACATTGAACGTAAAATCGACGGCCTCAGGACAAAAATCCTGGGGCTTTTTTGTTGGGATGCTCTAACAGCCGGGATTTTTCAAACGCGGAGGCCGCATGATCGTCGTGATGAAACCGGGCTCGCCTCAAACACAGGTCGAGCATGTCATTCAACTGGTGCGGGAAATGGGACTCAAAGATCACGTGATCGTCGGCCAGGAGCGAACCGTCGTGGCGGTGGTCGGCGACGATCGGTTCAAGGACCGGACGGTTCTGGAATCCGCCCCCGGCGTGGACAAGGTCGTTCCCATCCTGGCGCCCTACAAAATGGCCTCACGGGAAGTGCAGAAGGAGCGCACCGTTGTATCGCTCGGCGGCAGCGCCAAGGCGAAGATCGGCGGACCGACCGTCGGCGTCATCGCCGGGCCGTGCAGCGTGGAAAACAAATCCCAGGTGTTGGAGATCGCCCACGCCGTAAAGGAGGCCGGCGCGGTCGGCCTCCGCGGCGGTGCGTTCAAGCCACGCACCAATCCCTACTCCTTCCAGGGCCTCGCCGAGAAAGGCCTGGAACTGCTCGCCCTGGCCCGTGAGGAAACTGGCCTGGCCGTCGTCACCGAGGTCATGTCCATCGATCAGGTTTCCCTGGTCAATCGTTACGCCGACGTTCTTCAGGTCGGAGCCAGGAACATGCAGAATTTCAACCTGCTCAACGCCGTCGGAGAGCAGGCCAAGCCCGTGCTGCTGAAGCGCGGCATGAGCGCCACCCTCGAGGAATTCCTCCTCGCCGCCGAGTACATCATGTCCAAGGGCAATTCGCAGGTCATGCTCTGCGAGCGTGGCATCCGCACGTACGAGGATTACGTCCGGAACACGCTGGCCCTGGCCGCGGTCCCCGAGTTGCATCGCGTCAGCCATCTGCCCGTCGTCATCGATCCGAGCCAGGGGACGGGAAAGAGTTACTTGGTGGATTCGATGTGCCGCGCCGCCGTCGCCGCCGGCGCCGATGCGTTAATCGTCGAAGTTCACAACGACCCGGAGCATGCCCTGACCGACGGCGCCCAGTCGATCACGCCGAAGCAGTTTTCCGAGATGATGAACTCCATCCGCCGCATCGCCGCCGCGGTAGATCGGAAAGTATGAGCGAACCGAACCGCGACATAAATCCGCTCCTTCTGGAAATTCCAACAGAGTTAAACGGCGACCGGCTGACGCTTCGCGTTCCGCGCGCCGGCGACGGGGCCGTCGCCTACCCATCCGTTCGAGATTCCCTGCCCGAGCTAAAGCAGTGGATGCCCTGGGCAACTGATGCCTACAACGAGCAGAGCGGCGAGGAATGGTGCCGCAAAGCCGCCGCCAATTTCCTCTCCCGCGAGCAGCTTCAGTTTCTGATTTTCTTGCGGTCCGACGGCCGCCACATCGGCAACGTCGGCGCGTTTAAATTCAATTGGGAAGTCCCCAGTTGCGAAATCGGATACTGGCTGCACACCGCCCACACCCGCCACGGTTACATGACCGAAGCCGTCGGCATCTTGAAGGAGATGCTCCGCATCCATGTTCACGTGCGGCGCGTCGAGATTCGTAGCGACGCTGAAAATCTCAAGAGCCGCCGCGTTGCAGAACTGGCCGGCTTTCAATTGGAAGGCATCTTGCGCAACGACTGCGTGGCGGTCGGCGGCCGGCTGCGAGATAGCTGCGTTTTTAGCTCGATCTTCAATTCGTGCGACTAAGCGTCCCCGCCTCAACTGCCTTCTATCGACCCGATTGGGATGATACAATGGCCGGCGTCCAATGGTCGCGCGAAAAATAGGAAACGCGATGCAAACCATTACATTCTATCGCCAGAAACGAATCGACGGCGGAATAAGAACGGGCGTCGAAGTCGGTGGAAATACCGTATTATCCACTTTCAAATCTGGGCGTGGCGAACACGATCCCGCGCTGGTCTGGTATGTCGACGTGATCTGCAAAGGCCGAAAACTGCCGAAGAATTCGGAAGAGGCTCGGCGGTGGCTGGTGGATCATCATGCAAGCATTCAGCGGTTATTGAACGCTTTAGCTGGAAGAATCATGGAAGGCATCGATCCCGATGTCTGGCCCATTTCCCAACAGGGGATTATTCACGGCGTCAAAATCAGGATTTCCTGTTCTACTGTACGCCGCCTGGAGGCCCGGAAATTGGCAACGGTCATCCGCGATATCGCACAGCGATGGGACGAATACGTGGGCGATCTAGCGCCGGTTTGAGGGGCAACCATGGCTCGCCGAGTACTGGACACCAGCGTCCTGATAACCCACTGGCGTCGCTCGTTCGAACGCCAGAGGTCAAATCAAATTCTGAGGCCCCAGGCCGTCGAATGCGCCCGCCACCTGATAAAACTGACGAGTTCAAACGCCATTCTTTCGCCCGTCTACATTGAGTATTTATGTGGACCGCAGAGCGCCAAAGAAGTTGAGAACGCGCGAGCTTATTTGGACCAATTCGAAATCGTCGATCATGGGAAAATTTTGCCGGTAGATTGGGAAGAATCCAAGCGGATCGCCGGACGGGTTTCGCGTAGTTCGCCGCCGCGCCAGATGGCCGATTGTCTGATTCGCGCCATTTGCAACCGTCTTCACTTGGAACCCTACACGCTGGACGTGCAGTTTCCTCGTTAGCAAACCGGCCGTCGTCGGCAAACTTACGAATTGTCCTGCTGAGAATTCCGGTTCTCAGTATCCAGCACGTTCAGCAGCGAGCCGTAAGTCTGGTCGGCAGCCCGAACGACCATCGCGTTGGGGCCATACATGATCGCGGCTTGCCGAAGCTTGGCCATCTCCGTCTCGGGATCGACCGATTGGCCGGTCGATTGCACGCCGGCCACCTCCACGCCGCCATCATTGGCGACGTCCGCCAGATTCACGTCCTGGGCCTTGAATCCCGGCGTGTTCTGGTTGGCGATATTATTGGCCGCGACGCTGATCTGCGTTTGTGCCGCCTGCATTCCCGACGCCGCGATTGCCAATGCGTCCATATTGCCTGCTCCGACAGCACTGAACGTCGTCGCAAGCAGGAGGCGGGTTTAGATTCGCCCGACGCCAAGGAGCCTCGGTCGCATGGACAGGGCCGTTAAGCCAAGACGCGGCTCCGGCCTTTTCGCTTTAATCCAACTGGACTATCATTTGGGCAAAGCGGGAAGGATGATCCAAACCCATGAAAATCGGAACATATTACTATCCAGAACAGTGGCCGCGACAGCAGTGGGAACGCGATTTCGACAACATCGCAAAGCTCGGCCTCCAGATCGTTCACATGGCCGAATTTGCCTGGTTCGAGCTCGAGCCCAGGCCCGGCGAATTCCAATTCGATTGGCTCAGTCATTGCCTCGATCTGGCCAAACAGCGCAAGCTCGATGTGATTCTCTGCACTCCCACCGCCGCCCCGCCGATCTGGCTCAGCCAACAGTTTCCCGAAACCCTGCCGATCTACGACGGCCAGATTCGCGGCCGATTCGGCGGCCGACGCCATTACAATCCCCTCTCTCCCGAATTCCACGCCGCCACCCGAAGAATCGTCCAGGCCATGGCCGACCGCTTCGGCGATCATCCGTCCGTGATCGGCTGGCAGATCGACAACGAATACAGCAATCCCTTCGACCAATCCGAAACCACCCACGCCGCCTTCCGTCAATGGTTGCGCGACAAATATGGCAATATCCGCCAGCTTAACCGCGCCTGGGGAAACCAGTTCTGGAACACTTATTACACCGATTTCGACCAGATTCTCTTCCCCCCGTCGCGCGATCCCAAATACGCCAACCCGCATCATTCTCTCGATGCCTCGCGCTTCTGGAGTTGGGCGTTCGCCCAATACAACCATATCCAGGCCGAAATCCTCAAGCCCAAGATCGGCAGCCGATTCCTCACCACCAATTTCATGGGCCTTCAGCCCGACTGCGATCCCGGCGACATGGCCAAAGACCTTCCCCTCATTTCCTGGGACTCCTATCCGGTGACCGGCTGGGAAAAAGAGGGCGACGACGAAACCTATCGCATCGCCGATCCGGCCCAGATTAGTTTAGCTCACGACCTGATGGCCAGTTATCACAATCGCTGGGGCCTGATGGAGCTTCAGCCCGGACACGTGAATTGGAGCGGCGTTCCGGTGCGGCTCTATCCCGGCGTCATCCGCCTGTGGATTTGGACCGCGTTCGCCCACGGGTCGGAGTTTGTCACCACCTACCGTTTTCGCCAGCCGCGCTTTGGCATCGAACTGTTCCATCACGGACTGATGGGAACCGACGGCATCACGCCCTCGCCGGGAGGAAAACAGTTTGCCCAGGTCATTGAGGAAATGCGCAAACTGGACCTGTCGCGCATCCCCCGATTCGCCGACGAACCATCCCGGCCTCGCCAAACCGTCGGCCTCGTTCTCGATTTCGAGCAGCTTTGGTATTACCTCACCCTTCCGCAAGCGCGGCGATGGAATCAACCGCGCTGGCTGGCAAGCTGGTATGCCGCCCTGAGCCGCCTCGGCACGCAAATCCGCATCCTCCGCCCCGGCGCCGATTGGCCCGCCGACCTCCCCTTGATCGTCGCCCCCGGCGTGCAAATGGTCGATGACCAACTGATCGCTCGCTTCGATGCCTACGCCCGCTCCGGCGGGAATTTGGTTCTCACCTGCCGCACCGGCCTGATGGACCGCAACGGCCAGCTTTGGGAGGGCCCCTGGGCAAGCCCCATCCTCCCCCTCATCTCCGCGACCATCGACGGATATGACTCTCTTCGCGACGACCGCTTCGGCAAGATCAAATTTGACGGCAGGGACTTTTCCTGGGGCGTTTGGGGCGATCAGTTGACGCCCAAGGCCGGCGCCGAAGTCCTGGCCACTTATTCCGACCAGTTCTACGCCGGCGCCGCCGCCGTCACCCGCGCCAAACTCGGCAAGGGAACCGTCAGCTATTTCGGCACATTCAGCGAGCAGCCCCTGATCGATGCCTTCGTCGAATCCCTCGCCAAATTCATCGGCCCCGGCCGCCTGCAATCCCAAACCCTCCCCGGACGGGTCCAGGTCCTTCGCCGCGGCCCCTATCGCATCGCCCTGAATTACCAGGACCAACCCGTCCCCACCCCCGCCCCGCCATCGGCCAAATTCCTGATCGGCTCAACCACGCTCGCCCCCGCCGACGTCGCGGTTTGGGAGGAATGAAACCATGCCCATGCAATCCCACATTGATCGCATCCTCATTTCCCACGACCGCATCGCCCAGCGCGTCAAGGAACTGGCCGCACAGATCACCCTCGATCATTCGCCCCCCAATCACGATGCCGGCGACATCACCATCGTCCCCATCATGACCGGCGCCATGATCTTCGCCAGCGATCTGATCCGCCAGATTCCCATTGCCATGAAGATCGGGTTGATGTCGGTCAGCAGCTATCCCGGCCGCAGCATCCGCACGCATGGATCGCAGATGCTGGCCAGCCAGATCGGCGACCTTCGCGGCCATCACGTGCTGGTCCTGGACGACATTCTGGACAGCGGCGGCACGCTGCACATGGTCGTTCCCGCCCTCCGCGAAATGGGCGCCGCCAGCGTCAAGAGTTGCGTCCTTCTCCGCAAGGACCGCCCGGCCGTTCATGCCGTTCACGTCGATTACGTCGGATTCGAGATCCCCGACACGTTCGTCGTCGGCTACGGCCTTGACTACAATGATTACTATCGCAATTTGCCGGATATCGTGACGTTAAAGGATCAGATCCACACGGCATGAACGCCAAACCCCCGACACCCTCCCCTTCCGCCGCCGAACATTTGGCCGAAGCCGCCGCCACCCCCGCCGCCGCCGCCGCCCACACCACTTCCCTCGGCACCCTGCTCGGCTCTCACGTCCTCCGCGACGGCGAACTGGTTCTCATGATCCTCAAACCCTCCCTCTGGTTCATCGTCTTCAACTCCCTGGCCTTCGCGACTGGAGTCGCCGTCGCCGCCGCGGCGCTGGCCCTGGTGGACCGCCGCACCCACGATCATTTCTACCTCGAGTCCGCCCTTTTCGTCATCATCGGCCGGCTCATGTGGGCCGTGTTGCAATGGATGGGCCGCATTTACATCCTCACCGACCAGCGCGTCCTCCGCATCACCGGCGTATTCACCGTCGATCTTTTCGATTGTCCCCTGCGCAAAGTCGTTCGC
Organism: Tepidisphaeraceae bacterium; assembly: GCA_050011595.1. Lineage (GTDB taxonomy): Bacteria > Planctomycetota > Phycisphaerae > Tepidisphaerales > Tepidisphaeraceae > PALSA-1353. The sequence continues at coordinate 1,036 of JBEKIV010000014.1, read as the reverse complement.
ACTCGCACCGTTTCCTCCTCCCGCGAAAGATTAGTCGCCGTCGGCTCCATCGAAATCATCCCTAGCGACGAAGCCATGCCGTCGGCCGTCTGGCAAACCATCGCCCGACCGAAGGAGATTCACGAACGTCTCCAGGCCGCCATCGCCCGCGCTAAACAATCCGGGACTGGCTGCGCATAATCGACCCCGACTTCGATGGGGGTGTACCATCCTGCGGGGCAAATCCTGGCATTCCGTCCGCGTTCACCGTTCGCGATACTAAACGGTCTTCACCACATAGGATCGTGACTGGCGGAAGCAGTTGCATCCCACGATGAAACTGAACATGAATTGAACAGGGCGTTCGGGCGCTCGCGCATGCCAACAAATCACTCGCCGGCGGCGCGGCTGAAGCGGTTATATGGAACGCTCATGCCCAGTGTTGTTCATTTAGAATCCGCGGAATTGTTTTGGCCTGCTCTCTTGCTGAATTTGTCGAACAGTGGCCCAAAACTGCCGTTCCCGTTTGGAGCGGACTTTTCCGAAACGTTATCCACCAAATCGAATTCGGACGCGATGGCCTTTTCGAATCCTTGCAACTGGGCTTCCGCATCCTGATGGCTATTTGCGGCAGCGCTCAGTCGATCCAACGGGTAAACCGGAGCCTCGCGCAACCCAATGCGCCGGTGCTGATCGTCCGTCTCCCAGAACTTCACAATTTCGATACCTCGGCGTCGAGGCTCCATAAATGTGGAGAAATCCAGCGTATATGCCTCGTACCGGCCTTGGCGTCCCGACGCGGCAGACGTATCTGGCTCCACGATGTGGACCAGGCGAAAATCCATCAATTGCTTAATTAGCTCGTGTTGCTCCGGGTATTGCTGCGCCTCGTCTTGGGAGATCAGAAATAACGTCTTCTTCTTCTCCCGAAGACAAAACTGCAGTAGGTCGACGAAGGCGCGCGCTAGCGGTTCTGCCTCTCCCCCCAAATCATCCCGTACATTACTCAATTTCGTGCGATAACTGACACGATACGCCGCTTTGTCGATGTACTTTG
>JBEKIV010000013.1:0-31106 GCA_050011595.1 Tepidisphaeraceae bacterium | reverse complement strand
CCCGCGGTGAGGAGCGACGCAGGACATGCCTGTCATTGTCAAACGATCCAAGAGATATAAGGCTTCGGCGCAGAAAGCGGCGGCGGGAGCGCTGCCGGTGGAGAAGGCAATCGAGGTGCTGAAGTCATTTCCGCCGACGAAGTTCGATCAATCGGTGGAGTTGATTTTTTCGCTGGGGATCGACGCGAAGCAGGCGGATCAGATGATCCGGGGTTCGATATCGCTGCCGCATGGGGTGGGGAAAACCAAGCGGGTGGTGGCGTTTTGCCCGGAGCACCTGGTCTCGGCGGCGACGAGCGCCGGGGCGGTTCGAGCGGGGGGGCAGGAATTGGTGGAGGCGATCACGAAGGAGAATTTCACGGATTTCGACGTCGCGGTGGCGACGCCGGACATGATGCGATTCGTGGGCCGGCTGGGGAAGGTTTTGGGTCCCAAGGGACTGATGCCGTCGCCGAAGGCCGGGACCGTGACGCCCGACGTGGCCGCGGCGGTGCGGGAATATGCCGCGGGCAAGATCGAGTTCCGCAACGACACCGGCGGCAACGTGCACAGCGTGGTGGGGAAGATGAGCTTTGATTCGGCGAAGTTGGCGGACAACGTTCATGCGATGATGAGCCAGATTCGCAAGATGAAGCCGCAGACCGCCAAGGGCACGTACATCCGCAAAGCGGTGCTGAAGGGTTCGATGACGCCGGCGGTGGTGCTGGAGGCGGGAAACTAAGAGGGCGGAAGGGCTTGGCCCTCCGCATAAGCGATGAGCAAAAAAGTCAAAAGTCTGATCGAAAAAGAGCTGACGACTAAATTCAAGCCGCTGGACGGCGTGGCGGTCATCAGCCCCAAGGGAATCGACGGGACGAAGAACAACCAGCTTCGGCGTCGGCTGGGGGCCAAGGGCGTGAAGGTGACCGTGGTGAAGAACACCCTGGCAAGCCGGGCGGCGGTAGGGACGAAGCTCAAGGGCTTCGATAAGTTGCTGGACGGTCCCAGCGCGGTGGTGTACGGCAAGGCGAGCATCGCGACCATCGCCCGGATGTTGATGGAGGAGCGGAAGCTCAACGAGAAGCTGGAGCTTCGCGGGGTATTTTTTGACGGCGAAACATATCCCGGCGAGAAGGGCGTGGAGCAGGTGAGCAAGCTGCCGACGCGGGAGGAGGCGATCGCGGCGATCGTGGCGTCGGTGCTCGGCCCCGGCCGGAAGCTGGTTGGGGCGGTGAAAGGGCCGGGCGGAAAGATCGCCGGGATTCTGAGGGCGATCGAGGAAAAAGCGAAGAAGGCGGAGGCCGCGGCGTCTGCGGCGGAGGCTGCGCCTCCTGCGGCGGCGCCGGCGAGCGCTTGAAAAAAATAACAAATCCCCACGGCAGCGCCGTGGGCGTTCGAGGTGATTGAGCGTCTGGCTGTTTTTGATGTCCCTTAAGGGTTAAACCGCTTCATGGTGAGGCGGGCATCGCAACGGGATGCGAATCGACACGTTCAAGGCCACGTGACGGCCGGGAGATGATTGTCATGGCAGAAGTATCTGAAAAGGTGAAGAAGCTGGCGGACGAAGTGGTTGGGCTGACGCTGAAGGAAGCGGTTGAATTCAGCGCGTACGTGAAGGACGCGTACGGGATCGAACCAGCGGCGGGCGGGGTGGCGATGATGGCCGGCCCGGCCGGCGGCGGAGCGGCGGCGGCAGCGCCGGTTGAGGAAAAGACCACTTTCGACGTGGTCCTCAAGGCCGCGGGCGAGAAGAAGATCAACGTCATCAAGGTCGTTCGCACCGCCACCAGCCTGGGCTTGAAAGAGGCCAAGGACCTGGTGGAAGGCGCTCCCAAGACCGTCAAGGAAGCCCTGCCGAAGGCGGATGCCGACAAGCTCAAGAAGGAGTTGGAGGATCAGGGCGCGACGGTGGAATTGAAATGACCGAGGAGCGGATCCGCTTGATTGTGATTATCTGGAGCACCGGATGTACATCCGGTGCTTCTTTTATGGACCATTCGTGCAAGTATTGCCGCCTCTGGGTGCGCGCGCACCTGCCGCCCCGTTTTTGTTAGAATTCGCGGAAGAAATTGAATGGGCGGCGTCTTATTGAGGGACGAATTCATGGAGCAAGCTGCCGCTGTACGTAATCGGCTTTGGGTGCAACGCGGCGCGGCGTTGCTCCTGGCGGTGGCGGCGCTGGCGGGTAGCTTTTATCTCAATACCCGGCATAACACGTTTCCCGATGGCTTTCATCCGGACGAGCCGTTCAAGGCCGATCAGATACTTTCCCTGGACGGTCATCGGAATTTTCGGCACCCGCAGCTCATGCTGGAGGTGACGCAGCGCGTGTTCGATTTGGGCCGGACCCCGCGGGACGTCCAGGCAGTCACCGTTTTGGGCAGGGGCGTCTCGGCTTTCTTTGCCGCCGTCGCCATCGCAGCGATTTGCCTGACCGGTTACCTGGCCGGTGGTCTGTGGGGAGAAATTCTGCTGGGGCTATCGGGAGCTTTATGTTCGTCGTTGGTTGTATACGCGCATTATTTCAAGGAAGACGCGGCGCTGGCGATGGGGATGTGCGTAGTCCTGCTTGGGACATGCTGGATGATGAAAGCGCGATCGCATTTCGGCCAATCGGCCGGCGTCATTCTTTTGGGAGTCGGATGCGCGATTGCCGCTTCAAGCAAATACATTGGGATCGTCTTCGTGATCGCGGGGCTGGCGGCGGTGATCGCCGCGCCATCCAAGCGGTGGCAGTACCGCCTCTGGGGCGCGATCGCCTTTCTACTGATCGCCGGCTTCTGCACCGCCGCCATCAACTACCGCATTTTCATCGACCCGGCAGGTTTCAGTCATGGATTTGGATTCGAGGCGGAACATGTCACGACATCGCATTTTGGCTTGGCGCTGAATCGACCCAACGTGTATTACATCGCCACCTTGCCGATTGAAACCGGATGGCCGATCGTTCTGCTTGGATCGGCCGCGATTCCCATGCTGCTCATCACCTGGCGCAAGCGCAGCGGTTGGGACGTGATGGCCAGTCTTTTCGGGCCGGGGTTTCTGCTGGTCTTGTCGTTATCGAAAATTCCGAACACTCGCTATCTTCTGCCCGCGGCGGTAATGACGCACGTCATGGCGGGACTTTTCGCGTTGTGGGTGATTCAATCGGTGGCAAATCGCACATGGCGCGCCGCGGCCGGAATCGCGTTTGCCACGGTTGTTTTGCTCATCGGTCTGCCGCGGTGTGTCTCGGTCGTTCATCAATTCGGCGATGACAGCCGAGACAGGCTTCGGGCTTGGATGGTCGCGAATCTTCCGGCGAAATCCATCGTCGTGGGCGATTTTTACACGGGAATGGTCATTCACGCCATGGCCATGCGGGGCGAGGACACGATTGGCAATGGCATCACGGTCCGCGAAAGATTCGCCGCAACGTTTTTCGGCCAGCTATCATCTTTGCCTGGGAAGGGCATCGGCTACGTTGCTGTGGCTGATTTAGCCTATGACCGCTATTTCCAGCCGGATATACGTCCGACCGACGATTTCAAGCAAGAGTATGACTACAACAGGCAATGGTACGTTGATCTGTTCACGAACTATAAGCCCCTGTGGTCCTACGACCCGGAAATGAATCTGCGCGCGTGCACAAACCCAGCCATTCGGCTCTATCGCATCGACGGTCGTTGAGCGGCTCCTTCAAGCTCTATCGGAAACTCGATTATTTTTTACGGCGAAGGAATCTAATCAGGCCGTCGATGGAGAACCAGCCGGGGCCGAAGACGAGGATTAAGATCGCGGTCATCAGAAAGGGAAATGCGTCGTCCTTGAGAAGGACGTCCTGATTGTTCCAGAAATTGCGAAGGAGTTGGTGATAGTGCGGGTCGGATAGATTCACGGCCAAAAAGGCGACAAGAAAATTTCCGATGAGAGGGATGGAGATCAGGCGGGCGGCGAGGCCGAGAAAGAGAAGTCCGCCGCCGGCCATTTCGGTGATGGCGGAGAAAGCTACGTTGATCTCGGGCATCGGGATGTTCCAGCCCTTGAAAGCTTCAACCGTGTTTTGGAAATGAGTGATATGTGCATAGCCGGAAATCATGCATTGGTAGCCGATGTAGACTCGGATGAGCAGCAGGAGCGGCGATTGTAATTTGCTCGCCAACTGCGCGAAGCGGGAATAACACGTGATGATGGGCGAGCCGGTACGAGGAGCGGTTGGAGCGGGCTGGGTGGTCATGTTGAGGGGTCCTTTCTGAAAAAGATGATACTCCAAAGGGGGTCAATCAGACGTGTTCGGCTCGACTTTCATCAATTCCCGGAGAAAAACGGTGGCGAAAGAACCGGCGGGAAGGGTGAAGGCGGCGGTGACGTGGGGGCCGTGTTCGTCGACTCCGCCGGCGAGTTCGACGTCGGCGGGCCGGACGCGCAAGGATCGGCGGGCGCCTTTGACTTTGAGGCGGCCGGCGGCGCGGAAATCGGCGGGCCGGATGCCGCGGGAGGCGAAGATTTCCTCCTCGATTTGAAGGGGCTGGCCCTCGGGAAGAGTCATGCGATAGCCGATCAGGGGGCCGGTGGGACTGATCTGGAATGCGTCGCAACGGGGCTGTTCAACCGATGCGTCAACCACGCGGAAAACCGCCCCGTTGTCGTGTTTTTCGGCAAGATCGCCGGGGAGCAGTTTGTCGAGGGCTTCGATTCGGCGGGCGACGACCTGGTTGAAAAAGTCGGATTGCAGGGCGGAAATGCAGAGCCGGCGGATGCGTTGATCGACGGTGCGAACGGCGGAGGCGGGGTTTTTGGATTTGATGAATCGGGCGAGGATGCGGCGTTCCATGCCGCTGGAGCGGGGCCAGAGCTTCATGGAGGCGGGGAAATCGCCGCGGTCGAAAGCCTGGCGGGCGGCCAACTGCTGGGGATTGTCCAGAGATTTGTCCGGTGAGCCGAGGAGGATTTTGAGGGCTTGGAGGTTGTCGTCGCGGAGAATTGCCGCGCCCAGGAGGTGATTGTTTCCCCGGCGGCCGAATCGTTGCTCGCCGAAATAGTTGGGCATGCCGCGTTCCTGGAGGCGGCGGACCAGCGGGGTGAGCTTGACGACGTCGGTGGGGTTCACATGGCGGATTTTGACGGCGAACCGATTGCCGCGAAGATGGCCCAGCCGCAGCTTGTTGCCGTGCCGGGCGGCCCATTTCACCGACATTTGGGGAAGATGCAGGTTCATGACGGCCGATTCATCGGCGCCGCGGATGGAGAAAAGCTGGCGGGTGATGGCGGCGGCGTCCTTGAGACCGGCATAACCGATCTCGCGGGGTGAAACGTTCAGTGCGCGGGCCAGGCGGTCGATGGCGTCGAACGTGCTCAGGCCGATCTTTTCGATCTCGCAATAGACGTGTTCGCCCTGTCCGGAGGGTTCGTAGAGAGGGATTTCCTGAACGAAGAAATCTTCGGGGCGTTGTTTGATCGATCCGCCGACGCCGGGCAGGTCCGGGGTGGAGTGGGGGAGGTTCATGTCGGGGATTGTAAGAGAGAATGGGCGGGGCTGCGCGAGTTTGAAATTAATGCAACGCTCAACACTCAACGCTCAACGCTCAACGTTGAAGTAAAGAGAAGAGTGACGCTGGCATTATTGTCGTGCTCAAAAGTTGCGAGAAGCGGGCGGCTTGAGTATGTCTATCGAACCAACTTTGGAAGGAGAGATTCAAATGGGCAAATCGTGGGTTGCTTGGGGCGTGATGGGCCTGGGCGCGGTGCTGGGCATGGCGGCAAGCGGGTGTCAATCAAACGCGCCCAAGCCGCTGTATGACCGATTGGGCGGAAACATGATGATCTCGGTGATCGTGGAGGATTTCGTGGGCCGGGCGGCGGGCGATCCGAGGGTGAATTTCACGCGGACCGGGACGAACGCCGAATGGCAGGCGACCCCGGAAAACGTGGACAAGCTCAAAGTTCATTTGACGGAGTTTTTCGATGCCGCCACCGGCGGCTCCGAGGAGTATCACGGCCGGGACATGCACAGCGTCCACGCGGGGATGCAGATCACCAACGCCGAATTCGACGCGATCGAGGCGGATTTGGCCAAGTCTCTGGCGAAGTACGATGTCCCGGCGACGGAAACCGCCGAGGTCATGGCAATCGTCGAACTCACGCGCAAAGACATCGTCGAGCAGAATTGATTGGGGGCTATCGCGAGGAGTACTGCCAATCGCCGGCCTTGAGCGAATTGAACCAGAACGTTTCTCCGCCCAGGGCGGCCTCGAACATCAGGCCGGCGCCGGGGCGGACTTGCGAGGTGGAAGCGTCCGGCAAATCGACTGTTCCGCCGGCGCCGGAATGCACCGCGATGCCGGAGGCATTGGCGACAACCAGGGTCTGTCCGTTTCGGAAATCATCCAGATCGGATTTGGATGGGAAGGCGATGACCTGCCAGTAGACCTGGCCGCCGAGGGCCGCGCCAACGGTGTATTGAACGACGAAGGCATGGCCGATCTGGCGATTGTGTTGGTAGACCTCGCCGCGTCCGTAAGCCGCGTCGATGCCGGCGGCGCATTTGAGGATCGAGGGGAAGACGGCATATCCGTAGGAATGGGCGAGCCGGGAGTTCAGATCGGGGTCTCGCTGTTTGACGTCGCCGAGGACGTCGGAGACTTGTGAATGAAGATCGGCCTGTTGCGAGGGGGCGCCGCCGGTGGCGGAGCAGGCGCAGCAGAGCAGGGGAATGGCCAGAGCAAGGGCGAGGAATCGTGGCATAATCAGGCAAGTTAGAGCCGATAGGCGATGGTTGCAATGACCGTCCCAAATGCGCATGTGGCGGATTTCGGCGTTTTGTTGTTGACAAATAGATTTCGATGCGGCATCTTGCCGAATCAGCGAGGAGATTTCTTTTGCAGATGCGCAGGATAACGCCTTACAACTTCATGGTTATGAATCGCGTTAAGCCGCGCGGGCGGGAGGCGGATCGAGGCTGATCGTCGTCTTCCAAAGCAGTAATTCCCGCCACGCGGCCTCGTCCAAGACCGCGTGGTTTTTTTTCGGAGATTCAGATGGCGCAGGGGACAGCGAGCGAAGAACAATCGACGACGGCGCCGGAGGGCTTGCCGGCGGCCATCGCGGCGCGGCTCGACGGAGATGCCCAGGGACAGAGCATTCTCGGCTGGTCGGAATTCGACCTGGATTCTGATAACCGGTTTGCCAGGCAATTCGTGGTGCTAACGGATCGGCAATTGATTCAGATTTCCGGCCAAGGCCGGCGTCGCATCGAGTTGAAGGGGATCGAGGAATCGCGGATCGTGGAGGGCCTGGGGGTGGATCGGCTGGTGATCGTGTCGGGCGGGGTGCTGGCGGCGGAGATGCGGTATTCGCGCCGGCATCGCAGGACCATGACCCGATTGCATCGCAAGCTCCAGCGGCGGATTCAGCCGGTGGATGCGGCGGCCGGGAAGGCCGATGCGCGGCCGGACTGGCTGGAGGCCGTCGAGCGCGAGGCCGAGCGGAAGGAGCATTGCCCCAAATGCGGAGAGTTGATTCCGTCCTACGCCGAGGGTGTTTGTCCGAGGTGTGCCGCGCAGCGCAAAATCCTCTGGCGGCTGCTGGACGTGGCCAAGCCGTACAAGGGGCGCGTGCGGTTCGCGCTGGCGCTGACGGTCCTGGTGTCGGCGCTGGCGGCGGTGCCGGGGTGGCTGAACAAGCAGATTGTCGACCGTGCGATCGATCCGAAGTTATACGGGGCCTCCGCGGGGCCGGGCGTGCCGTTGAATCAACGCATGCACCAGCTCGTCGTCTGGTCGGTGGCCCTGCTGATCACGGTGCTGGTAAGCGAATGGCTCAATGGCATGCGGCTGCGGACGCTGGCGTTGATGGGCGAGCGCATTACAGCCGATCTGCGGCACAAGGTCTACGCGCATCTGCACGATCTGAGCCTGCGGTATTTTTCCAAGCGGCGGACGGGCTCGCTGATCACGCGCGTGACCAACGACACGGACCGGCTGTGGGATTTCATCGTCTTCGGATCGATCGACCTGGTCCGGGACGTGGCCATGATCGCGGCCATCGCGGGAATGATGTTCTGGATGAACTGGCGGCTGGCGTGCATGGCGCTGGTTCCGCTGCCGATTCTTGGCCTGCTGACGTACAAGCGGGGCATGAAAATGCAGCGCCTGTTCGGCCGGCTGTGGACGTACTGGTCGCGCATGAGCGCGGTGGTCGGCGATGCGCTGCCGGGCGTTCGCGTCGTGAAGGCGTTCGCCAACGAGCAGAAGGAAATCAAACGGTTCGATCGCCGGAGCGATGAATACATGGGCAAGGCCAACGAGATTCACATTGTCTGGACGGCCCTGACGCCGTGGGTGAGCGGGCTCATGCGGGTGGGGGCGCTGCTGATCTGGGTGGTCGGTGGGTGGCTGGTGATCCACCATCCCCAAGACGGCCACTATACCGTCGGCGTTCTGGTGGCGTTCACGGGGTTCGTGTGGCAATTCTATCAGCCGATCATGGAACTGGCCAACAGCAATCGGATGGTGACCAGGGCGGCGACCAGCGCGCAACGGATTTTCGAGATTCTGGATACTCCGCCGGACATTTACTCGCGCGCCGACGCGGTGGTGAAGGAGCGGATCGAAGGATCGGTGGAATTCCGCAACGTGTCGTTCAGCTACGAAGGGGCGCAGCCGGCGCTGCGCGAGGTGACGATGTCGGCGGATCGGGGACAAATGATCGGTCTGTGCGGCAAGAGCGGCGCCGGCAAGAGCACGCTGGTGAACCTGCTGTGCCGGTTTTACGACGTGACCGATGGGCAGATCCTGATCGACGGGATCGACGTTCGGGATTACGACGTGAAATTTCTGCGGCGTCAGATCGGCATGGTGTTGCAGGAGCCGTATCTCTTCCACGGCACGATCGCGGACAACATCCGTTACGGCAATCCGGAGGCGGGCGAACAAGAGGTGATCGCGGCGGCCCGGGCGGCCAACGCACATGACTTCATCGTGGCGTTTGCCGACGGATACGACACGATGGTCGGGGAGCGCGGGCAGAGTCTGTCGGGCGGGGAGAGGCAACGCATCAGCATCGCCCGGGCGATCCTGCATAATCCGCGGATTCTTATCCTCGACGAGGCCACCAGCTCGGTGGATACCGAAACCGAGCGTGAAATTCAGCAGGCGCTGAACCGCCTGGTGGAGGGGCGGACGACGTTCGCCATTGCCCATCGCCTGAGCACGCTGACGGCGGCCGATCGGCTCGTGGTGCTGGAAAGCGGGAAGATCGTAGAGCAGGGCTCGCATGCGGAGTTGGTGGACCGCGAGAACGGGGTGTATGCCAAATTGTTCAAGACGCAGGTGGAATTGAATTCGCAGGTGGCGCTGAGATAAGAGGTTTTCGTGAAATGCGTTACCGCGAAGAAGCGAAGGAGCGAAGTTACGCGAAGAAATTCAATTCTTATTTTTTCTTCGCGTAACTTCGCTGCTTCGCTACTTCGCGGTTTATCTTTACGAGGGAGCCTGAAATGGCGGAGTTGTTTTCGCTGATGCGCGATTCGCAAGGGCGACTGGTGCTTGGGCGGGCTGGGATGGAGGATGTCGTCGACGTGCGCGTCCGGCGGGCGTTTCCATGGTCGTGCCCGACTCGGCATATCAGCATCCGGACCAAGGACGGCAAGGAACTGGTCATGATTGACGAGGTGGCCGAACTGCCGGAGTCGTTGCGGACGATCGTGCTGGGCGAGCTGTCGTCGACGAGCCTGATTCCCCTGATTCAGCGGGTGATGACGGTTGATGTGCGGTTCGGATTTCAGCAATGGACGGTGGCGACGGATCGCGGCGGGGCGGAGTTCCGAGTGCAGGAACGTGAAGACATCCGTTTTATGCCCGATGGGCGGTTTACCGTGAAGGACGCGGATGGGAATTTGTATGAGCTTCCGCCGCTGAATTCGCTGGATGAACAGAGCCGAAGGGCGGTGGAAGCGGTGGTTTGAAGAATCAATACGGCGGGCAAGCCCGCCGGCTACACGGGGTGATGAACTGCCACTTTGCCTCAAGCTCATTCCAGCGTAGGATTTCAGGGGGCCATGATCGTCTTCCCGTGTCACATTTGCCGGGCGTCGCTCTCCGCGGAGGAGGGGCAGGCGGGGCAAACGTTGCGTTGCCCGGTTTGCCGAACGACGCTGCGCGTGCCGGTGAGGGAAGGGACGGAGACGGCGGGAGCGGGGGCGCCGGCTGTGGCGGCGGCGGGGACCAGCGTCATGATGCCGCGCTCCGTCGCCGTGCCGCGGTTCGCGGGCAAACGGTATGGATTCAATTGCGGATACTGTTCGAGCCGGCTGGAGGCGACCGAATCCATGGCGGCGCAGGAGGGCCAATGCCCGACCTGCGGCAACCAGATCACCATCCCGATCCTGGACCGATACGGCCGGCTGATCGATCCCAAAACGCGGCAAATCATCAAGCAGGACCCGCATCCGGTGCACGCCTATGCCGCCGCGGGCGCTCGTGCGCCGCAAATCCGCCGTTCCAAGGAGGGCAAGCAGATGATCGTCTGCCCCCGCTGCCGGGCCAACAGCCCCATCACCGCCAACAACTGCTCGAGTTGCGGCATGCCCTTCACCATGGAAGGAACCACGCTGGAAGCGACGGGCAGCAACAACGGCTACTGCGTGGCATCGTTGGTGCTGGGGATCATCGGATTGCCGGCTTTGATCATCGTCATCCCCGCGATCCTGGCGATCATCTTGGGGATCGTGGGGCTGCGGCAAGTCTCCGACCCCGATTGTCCAACGCGCGGGGGGCGGGGCATGGCCATCGCCGGCATCGTCTGCGGTTCCATCGCATGCCTGATCGGGGCGGCTTTGTTGGTGCAAAAAATCTAGAAACCGCGTGGGACGACGACGGGATTGTCGGCCTCGCCGTAGCGTTGGATGGGGATGCCGTAAACCGGCGAAAGAATTTCCGGGCGCAAGACCGCATCCGGGATGCCGGAGGCGGCGATGCGGCCGTCGTTGAGGAGAATGAGCCGATCGGTCATTGCGCCGGCGACGTTCAACTCGTGGGAAGCCACCAGGACGGCCAGGCCCTTTTGGCGGGTCAGGCCGCGGAGGAGTTGCCAGAGTTCGATCTGATGCTTCAGGTCGAGGAAGGTATTGGGTTCGTCGAGCAAAAGTGCGGCCGGTTCCTGGGCGAGGCATCGGCCAATGAAAACGCGCTGGCGCTGACCGCCGGACATGCGCTCCATGGGCCGATCGAGAATGTCCTCCAAGCCCAGCAAGCGGGCCACTTCCAGGGTGACGCGTTGGTCGGCGCTGGATTCCAATCCGAATGGGCCCCAGCGAGCGGCTCGCCCCAGACGGAGACAATCGGCGACGGTCTGTCCCGGCTCGTGGCGCGGGGATTGGGGCAAATAGGCGACGACGCTGGCCAGATCGCGTAGCCGCCAATCCCCAAGGTTTTTCTCCTGCCAGCGGATCAGCCCCTGGCCGGGCAGATGGCCGAGGAGGGTTTTAATGAGGGTGCTTTTCCCGCTGCCGTTGGGGCCGATGAGGGCGACGATTTCGCCGGATTGGAGGGAGAGCGACACGCCGCGCAGGGCGGGGCGGTCGGCGTAGGCGAAGGAAACGTCGGTGGATTGGAGAATCATCGGGGGAGAAGAGAACGCCGCGTAAACGCGGCCGCTAAAAGGGATTCAGGGGCGCAGCTTCTTGATCCGGGACTGGACGTCCTTGTAGTTGAAATCCCACTGGGCGACCTTGCTGTAATGGGCCAGGGCCTCGGGCTTCATTCCCTTCTGCTCCAGCACGCGGGCGCGCCAGTAGTACATCTCCCTGGAACGATCGTCGCCTTGAAGCTGGTAATCCTTGATCAGTTCGCCCAGGGTGGCGTCGGCCTCGTCGAGGAAATTGGCGTTGTAAAACGCCAGGCCAAGAAGAAGCCCGGCATCGACGCGGAACTTTGGGTCCTGGCGGGCCTGCTGCAAAGCGGGGATCGCCTCCTGAAATCGCTGGAGGCTGAACAATCGTTTTCCCATTTCAAATCGCCAGCGCATGTCGGTGGGATAAGCGTCGGCGGCCTGGGTGAATTCCTTGTATTCGAATTCGAGTTGCTCGCGTTTGAAATCGGTGTAATCCTTGCGGAGTTCCTCGTTGTCGCGGTCCTTGAGCAGGGCGTCGCGCTTGCCGCGCTCCACGCGGTTCAACTGCTTCATCTGAACCTGACCGATGCGCTGACGATAGCGGTACTGCTTGGTCAAGTCGTACATTTCCTGCAACAGGTCGATGGCCTTGCTCTCAAAATCGGGATGCTCGGTTTTTTCGTAGGCATCCACCAGCCGCATGGCTTTGCCGGGATCGTGCGGGGCGGCTTGGTATTCCTGCTCGGCTTGATGAATGATGGCCTGCTGGGCGTCGAGGTCGACGAAATCCTTATCGGCGGTGAGCAGCAATTGCTGCTTGTTCATGTCGCGGATCTGATTGCGGAAGTCGCCGCCCTTGGCATAGCCGGCGTTTTCCATGGTGTCCATGGCGCCAAGGTTTTTCAACTCAGTGGACAAATCCATGTCATTGGGCTTGAGCATCAGGGCGTATTGGCAGGCATCGGCCGCCAGACGCCACATTTTCATGCCCTTGTACACGTCTCGGAGAACGATGAACTTGCTGAAATCGGGTTTTTTGTCGTCGGCATTGGCTTTCTGGAGAATAGCCCCGATCCACAAGACGGTATCCCAATAGCCGCCGCGATAGCCGCTTTGCAGCAGGCTCTGCATGTAATCGGTATTTCCCGGATCGAAGGACAACAGCTTTTCGGCGTTGAGCATGTTGGTCATGTCGTTGCTGGTGGGGCGTTTGAGCTTCATGGCGTCGAAAAAGCCCATGGACTTGCCCCCGCTGGCCTTGCGCTTGAGGGAAATCTCGCGCAGCTCCTGGTGGGCATCGACGGCGTCGGGGTCCAATTCGAAGCCGCTGATATACATGGAGATGGCGTACTCGTAGTTGCCCGTCCCGGCAACCGTTTTCCCCCTCTCGAAGAAAACCTTGGCTTTGGCACGATCTTCCGGCGGAACCTCTTTATATTCAGCCACGTAACCCTTCCTTCAACCCAACCTGACCAAAGACAGGGCGATTCACGGATGCTTGGGGAGCCGAATCTATCCGAGTCCCGTTGAACCTGTCAAACAATTCATCTACTGTTTAGGCGAAGAGATGTTACGCATTTTGGCCGCTGAATCGAGTCATGGCATGTATGAGGATTTGAGAATTCTTTTGTACCCCGACCCGCGGTTACGCAAGATCAGCGTCGAGGTTCGGAGGTTCGACGAGGGTCTTTCGGCGTTGGCCAAGCGGATGTTCGAGTTGATGCGCGAGGCCAAGGGAGTCGGCCTGGCCGCGCCGCAAGTGGGGCACGGTGTTCGCCTGTTCGTGGTCAACCCGACAGGCAAGCCGGAAGATGATCGCGTCTACGTGAACCCGGTCGTTTCTGATGCCGAGGGGGAAGAAACGTCACAGGAAGGGTGCCTGAGCCTGCCCGGCATCAACGTGGAGGTCACGCGCCCAAAAGCGGCCAAATTGCGAGCCAAAGACCTGGCCGGAAACCCCGTCGAGCAAACCGAGACCGGCTACGTCGCCCGAATCTGGCAACACGAACTGGACCACCTCAACGGAGTGCTGATCGTCGACCGGGCCGGTCCGACGGCGAAGATGGAGAGCCGTAAAATCCTGAAGGAACTGGAAGAGAAATACAACACGGAGAAGGCGGAGGAAGAGCGAAGGAAGAGCCGATAGCCACCATGCGCATCATTTTTGCGGGTAACGGGGAGTTTGGCGTACCGACGCTTGGGGCGTTGCTGGAGGCGGGGCAGGAAATCGTCGCGGTCTACACGCAGCCCGATCGGTGGGCGGGCCGGGGGCGAACGCTTACGCCGACGCCGATCGCGCGGTTTGCGCAGGGACGCGCGGTGCGCCTTATTCAAACCCCTAACGTCAACGACGAAACGCTGCCGTCCGCCGACCTGATGGTGGTGATCGCCTTGGGCCAGAAAATCGCACCGGCCGCGGCCAATCACCCGCGGCTGGGGAGCGTGAATCTGCACGCATCGCTGCTGCCCAAATTCCGCGGGGCGGCGCCGATCAACTGGGCCATCCTGCGCGGGGAAAGCGAAACGGGAAACAGCATCATCCGCCTGGCGCCCAGAATGGACGCGGGGGCAATCCTCGCCCAATCGCGCGTTTCCATCGGCGAAACCGAAACGGCCGGGGAACTGCACGACCGGCTGGCCGTCGACGGCGCGCGGCTGATGCTCCAGACCCTCGATGAATTGCAAGCCGGGCGAGCGGTCGAAATCCCTCAGGATGATGGGCGGGCGACGGCGGCGCCCAAACTTCGGCGTGAATCGGCCAGGATTGATTGGGCCGTTGCGGCCATCGAAATCGCCCGGGAAATCCGCGGTCTATATCCCTGGCCGGGCTGCCGCGTCCGGCTGCTCGACGCCGTCGGCCTCGAAATTGCCCGAATGACTCTGGTGCGTGCCCGCGCCGCCGAAGGCGAAGGCCCGCGCTGGCGCCCCGGCGAGATCACCATCGCCGGCCAGATCGCCTGCGGAGAGGGGGCGGTCGAAGTTCTTGAAATTCAACCCGACGGCAAGCGGCCCATGTCCCTGAGCGACTATCGCCGTGGAAATGCCTGGATGCCGGGGATGAAATTAGAGGCGGTTTGAGCTATCGAGGCATAGCCGCAACCAAAAAAGAAAATGCGGATGAACCGCCAAGACGCAAAGACGCCAAGGTCAGATTTTTCCTTGGCGTCTTGGCGTCATGGCGGTTCAATTTGGTTTTTGGAATGATGCTGTCACAAAAACAACATGATGAAGGTGAGTAATACAGGAGAGATTCACCTTGGGCGGATAATCAGGTCCGAAGTGTCCACGACGGCAACGATGTCGAAGACGTCGAGGCGGGCGGCGAAGTCGATGTCCGGCTCCAGGCCGGCTCTGATGATGTTTCTTCCGCCCTGGCATTCACGGAGAACGGCGGGCAAATCGGCTGCGGCGGCGAGGAAAAGACGCCGAGCCATCCTCGCCGTGTCGTTGGCGGGAAGATATCCATGTTGAGACAAATTCTGGCAGACGACGCCGGCGCCGATGACGTCTTCCATGGCGATTTGGTGATTGGTGCCGGAACCCAGGAGCAAAACGGGCCGATGGGTGGCCGCGGCGGCGCTGGCGGTGGCCGCGGCGTTTACCAGCGCGCCCACGAAGAGATGGGAAGCCGATCGCGCGGCATTCAAAGCCCGGGTGCCGTTGGTGGTGGCCATGAACAGATCGCGGCCCGCGTGCTGGGTTGTGAATTGTCTGGGACTGTTTCCCAAATCGACGCCGGGAGCGGGCAGGGCGTTCACTTCACCGCAAAGAATCGGACGGGGGGACTGTTTGTCGGCGGCGGATTTGGCGTCGGAAAGCTCAGCGAAGGCGTGCACCGACCGGATGCCGGAGGCGAACGCGGAAGTAATGGTCGTCGTGGCGCGGAGCACGTCGAAAACGACGACCGTCTTTCCCGTCAACGATTGTCCCCCGAGATATGCCGGGGTCAGCACGACTTCCACGTCCATGGAATCCTCTCATGTAACGTCTGGCAAGATGCAACACAGAGGGCACAGAGACCACAGAGGACACAGAGATAAATCAATTGTTTTTTCTCTGTGCTCTCTGTGGTCTCTGTGATCTCTGTGTCAGCTTTTGTGGCGTCAGTTCACGGCCGGATAATCTAGCGTTAGGATGCGGGTGGGAAAAGGAGCGACCATGATTAATCGAATCTGCGTGATCGACATGCCGGGCCTCAGCCGGCGATTGCTGGAGGAAATTCCCGGCGGCTCGGCGCTGGGCCAGTGGATGGCGGGGAAGCGTGTGCTGGGGCTGACGCCGAGCTTTCCGGCGGTCACGTGCTCGATCCAGGCCACGCTGACGACGGGACAAAATCCAGCCGTGCATGGCATCATAGCCAACGGCATTGCGACGTTTCGGTCTTCGGAAGATCAGGCGTTGGTGGATGCGGCCAACTTCGCCGAGAACCGCCGGCAGATCAGCTTCTGGGAGCAGTCGAACCAATTTCTGGACGCTCCACGCTTTTGGCAGAACGGATCGGGAAAGAGCCGCTGGAAGACGTCGCTGCTTTTTTTCCAGCACTCGATGCCGGGTTTTGCGGGCCGGGTCAAGCCCGCGGCCGATATCGTGCTGACGCCAAAGCCCGATCACGGCCCGGACGGGAAATTGGTGAGCCTTTGCTGGTCCGAGCCGCGTGAGTTGGTGGGGCGGCTGTTCGGGGAGTTGGGGCCGTTTCCGCTGATGAACTATTGGGGCCCGATGGCGGGGATCGCGTCGAGCCAATGGATCGCCCGCGCCGCGGCCATCGTTTGGCGCGAGCGGCTTCCGCAACTTCAGTGGGTTTACATTCCACATCTCGATTATGATTTGCAGAGGTTCGGCCCCGATTCACCGCAGGCGGGATCGGCCGCGCGCCAAGCGGCGGCCGCCGTCGAGCCGCTGGTGACGGAGGTGGTGCAATCCGGCGGGAAACTCGTGGTCCTGAGCGAATACGCCATGCGCCAGGTTGATTCCGTCGTGCAACCGAACGTGATTTTGAAGAAGGAGGGGCTGCTGATCACGCGGGCAACGAAGGACGGGCAAGTCGTCGATTTCGATCGGTCCGGCGCATTCGTGATGGTGGATCACCAGATCGCGCATGTTTACGCCAAATCCGCGGCGAACGTCGAAACCCGGGCCAGGTTATTGAAGGTGAACGGGGTGCGTGCCGTGGAGCGGCCTGGCGTGGAGATTCGCCATCGCCGATGCGGGGACCTGGTGCTCTTTGCCGAGCCCAACGCGTGGTTCGATTATCGCTGGTGGGAAGAGGCGGCGGATGCCCCGGCGTTTGCCAGGACCGTCGATATTCATAGGAAGCCGGGATACGACCCATTGGAATTGTTCTGGGATCGGGCCAGCAACGGCGTCTCGCAGAATTCAGCCTTGATCAAGGGCAGTCACGGCGTGGTGTCGCCGGGCGAGGCGGTTTGGGTAGGGGATTTTGGAGAGATCGGTTCGGACCCGTTGGCGGCGAATCAAATCGCAAAACTGATTTCGGAAGCATTGGAAAAGTGAAAAAGCGGCGATCCAACTACAAACGGGCCGCCGCTTTCCGCATGCACGGAAACCGCGAGATCAAAATTCATTTCCGGATCGATCGGCGTTTTCGAGGATTCCGCCCGGCCTGGCAAACCGCTCCCAGGAACGGCCATGACATTTCGGGCAGATCGGCGGCGGCACAATCACCCCTTCAGGCTCAAAACCGCAGCATCGGCACTGAAGCGTCATTACCGCAACGGGAGGCGCTTGATGGAGATACGGATCAAAACTGGCGAAATGGCCCGCGGAAGCGAAGTTGTCCATGCTGATCGACATGCTGACTCCTTTCTCCAAGGAATAATTCACTTCTTGAGTGAGCGGAAGCAACGACCATGCCGAGAGATGTAAGAAGCCCGCGGATGGCCATCCGTGGGCTTGATTGGGGGAAAATCATTTTAATGAATTGCCGCTGACCCCGCGGATATATCTCAGAATCCACCCCATTCTGTCATGCCTGCGTCAAAACGTCGTTGTGCAGGGGGTTTTGTCGGCCTTCGATTTGGTACTGCCGCAGTTTTCGTTGCAGGGTGCGGACGGAAATTTCCAGGCGAGCGGCGGCATGGGTGCGGTTGCCGGCACATTGCTCAAGCGCGCGTGTGATCGCCAGGCGTTGAAGCTGATCCATCGTAAGCCCGGTGGGAAGATCCTTGCGGGAATCCGCGACCAGGGCGCCGGCCAGAATACGGTCCGGCAGGTCGGGCTCGGTCATGACGTCCCCCTGAGCCAGAACCAGCATGCTCTCCAAGGTGTTTCGCAGCTCGCGGACGTTGCCCGGCCAACGATAGCTCTGGAGCCGCTCCATGACTTCGCGGGAAACGTGCCGGCTGGGCGTGTGTTTTTGCTCGGTGATCTCCTTGAGAAAATGCTCCACGAGGATCGGTACGTCATCAGGCCGGTCGCGCAAGGGGGGCAATTCGATTGTGACGACGTTGAGGCGATAGAACAAATCCTCGCGGAATTTTCCCTCCTCGACCATTTTGCGGAGGTCGCGGCTGGTCGCCGCCAGGACGCGAACGTCCACCTTGTGGTCTTCATGTCCGCCGACGGGGGTTATGGTCAAGGTTTCCAGCACGCGCAACAGCTTGGCTTGCAGGGTCAATTCGAAATCGCCGATCTCGTCGATGAAAAGCGTTCCCCCGTCGGCCTGCTCGAAGCGTCCGATGCGGCGATCGGTAGCGCCGGTGAAAGCTCCGCGGACGTGGCCGAAAAGCTCGCTTTCCACCAGGGTCGCGGGGACCGCCGCACAATTCACGGCGACGAACGGACCGTTCTTCCGGGGGCTGTTGTGGTGAAGGGCCTGGGCGACCAACTCCTTGCCCGTGCCGCTTTCACCCAGAATCAGCACGGTGCTGTCTACCGGGGCGGCCCGCTGGATCTTGTCGAAAACGTCTTTCATGCGGCGGGACTGTCCGACGATCCGGTCCAGCCCGAACTTCTGATCCAATCGCCGGCGAAGATGATCGATCTCCTTGTCCTTGTTGACCAGATCGATTGCGCGGTGGATCAGCAGCAACAGTTCGTCGGCGTTCACGGGCTTGGTCACGTAATCAAACGCCCCGGCCTTGATGGCTTCGACCGCCGAATTGACGCTGGTATGTCCGGAGAGAAGGATGAATTGAGTATCGGGTTTTCGTTTTTTCCAGAGGTTCAGGAGGTCAATTCCGCTGACGTCGCCCATGAGGAGGTCGGTGAGCACCACGTCGAGGTTGTCGTCGACATATCCCAGCGCCTTGTCCGCGTTCTCGGCCCCCAATACGGTGAGGCCATCCGATTTCAGGATGGCACTGAGCGCGCGGCGTTCGGTCTCGTCATCCTCGACCACAAGAACCCGGCCAGCGCTTGCCATTTCCCATTCCCGTGCAAAGATTTCAGGATGCCACTATCGCGCTACCCTTGAATAACATACCTTACAATAGGCGGACACCTGACGATTTGTCCGACAAAATGCCGGATGCCGAAAAAAGGATTTGAACTGCAATGGTGAAATGGATCCGTAATCTTCGCATTTCGCTGGCCGCAAAATGTCAGATTCTTTTCGGCGCGGCCGTGATTTTAATTATTGGAGCGGCCCTATATGTCCCATGGCGGCGGATGGATGATTTGATTTCGGTGGTAAATCTGCAGACGGCCGAGGGTTTGGCGAGCCAAACTAAACTCGAACACATCGCCCGAGAGCGGCAAAAGCTCGATGCCGCCGCCAGGAACGCCATTGCGCCTCCCACGACTCGGGACGCCCAGGCGATGGCGCCGGGTCTGGTCATGCCCCGGCTGATCCCGATCAATCCGCCGAAAAGCATGGTCCTGGCAAAATTTGATCTGGATGCGCTGGGATATTTTCTGACGCATCCGGCGGAACCGCATTACGCCAGGACCTATCGGGTGAAGGATTTGGAGCGTTATCGGCTGGCGATGCCGCTGTATGCCGGGGACCAGGCGTCATGTCTGGAGTGCCACGGCGGCGCGGAAGCCGCCGGGGTCGGCACGCGGCCGTCGGCCGCCGTCGTAACGGCGCTGCCCGCGGCCCGGCGATACCTGGGCATCGTCGTGGTCGATATCCCCTCGCAGGTCAACGAAAACCAGTTGTTTCTGAACCGCTTTTTCATTCTCCTGGCGGGGGTGATCGCCGGGACGCTGGCGACGGGCGTGCTCTATATCATCACGACGCGCCTGATCCTCCAGCCGGTCCGCGTCCTCCAGGAAGCCGCGGAGAAGGTCAGCCAGGGCGATCTCAATATCCGCGCCGACATCAGCACGGGCGACGAATTCGAGCAGCTCTCCGAGACGTTCAACACGATGTTGGCCAATCTGAAAAGCGGCGACGAACAGCTTCGCGCCATCAACAAGGCGCTGGATTTGAAGCTGGTGCAGCTCGGCGAAACGAACGTGGCGTTGTACGAGTCCAACCGGCTTAAAAGCGAATTCCTGGCCAACGTCAGCCACGAGCTTCGCACGCCACTGAATTCCATCCTGGGATTTGCCGAGCTGTTGCGCGAGACGGTTTCGGGGAATCCGGATCAGAAGGCCACGCGATATCTCCAGAACATTCTGGCCAGCGGGCGCAACCTGCTGGAACTGATCAACGATCTGCTGGATTTGGCGAAGATCGAAGCCGGCCGGATGGACGTGCGGTCGGAGCCGCTGTCATTGAACGATCTGTTCGAAGGGTTGATCAATCTGATCAAACCGCTGGTGGAGGGCAAGGAGCTGGCGATCGTGCCGACGGTGGCGGCGGACGTGCCGATCGTGCAGACCGATCCGTCGAAATTGCAGCAGGTGCTGTACAACCTGCTGTCGAACGCGATCAAGTTTTCGCCGGCCGGCGGACGGATCGAACTGACGGCGCAGACGCACCAGGCGGATCAGGTCCGCATCGCCGTCACGGACCAGGGTCCGGGCATCGAGGCGGAAAAGCACGAGGTGATCTTCGAGAAATTCCGCCAGATCGACGGCTCGGTGACGCGCCAGCACAGTGGGACGGGTCTGGGTCTGGCGATTTCCAAGGAATTGATCTCTCTTCTGGGCGGCACGATTGGGGTGGATAGCGTCCAGGGCCAGGGGGCTACGTTCTGGATCGTCCTTCCGCAAAAGATTCAGCCCGGTCAACACGACGTGCGGCAGAAGATGGTTCTGTCGTGATCCGGGGGAAAGGGGGCTATGGGGAGAGAATCGTGACCATTCCGGCGACGACGGGGCGCAGTTTGGCGCGTTGACGAACGAGCAATCTGCCGGCACTGTCCAGCCCTTCGCATCTTCCGGAGATGGCCGGCTCATCGCCGCCGGCGATGCTGACGATTTTCCCCGCCAGGGCATCATGCCGGGAGTATTCCCGCACGAACGCCGAGAAGGGCATTTCCATTCTCCGCCGCACGTTGCGATGCAAATGCTGCGCGATGCGGATGAGCACGTCGGTCACGTCGAACGGTTTGCCGGCGATGCAGAAGAGGGAGGTGATCTGGTGACGCAGGGCGCGCGGGGCGTCGGCGGGATCGAGGTTGACGTTCAGCCCGATGCCGACGAGATCGACGTTGCTGACCCGCTCACAAAGAAGTCCGGCGAGTTTCAGATCGTGATGCAGCAGATCGTTGGGCCATTTGAGGAGGATTTCATTTTGGCCGGTGATTTCGGCGACGGCGTTGCGCAGGGCGATGCCGGCGATCAGGGGTAACTCCTGTGGGGCCAGGCGCTCGTGGACGGGAAGGGCGAAGGTGACGGTCAGGACGCCGCGGTTGGACCACCAGCTATTGGCCCCGCGTCCGCGGCCGGCGATTTGGCATCCGGTCAGCACCACCGCCGGCGCATAGAGCCGGCCCGTTCGCCGCAAGCGTCCCGCGTGATCGTTGGTGCTTCGCAGCCGCGGGAACCAGTAGAGCCGAAACGGCTTCAGGGCGGTGCGAAGGCGGGGAAGATGGAATGACGCCATCGTTATCCTTCGAGCACGATCAACAAATCTCCGGCTGCGATAATGGAACCCTGTTTGACCAGCACGTCGGAGATATTGGCTTGGCGCGGGCAGTATACGGCGGTCTCCATCTTCATGGCCTCGATGGAGAGCAGGCGCTGTCCGGGCTTCATCGCCTGGCCCTTGGCGACGGCGACGTTGGAAATCTTGCCGGGCATGGGGGCGGCGACGTGATTGGGGTTGTCGGGGTCGGCCTTGGGGTGCCGCGGGATCTTGGCCTCGCCGGATCGATCGGTCACGACCACCTCTCGGGGCTGACCGTTCAACTCGAAGAAAACCGTGCGCGTTCCATCTTCGCGCACCTGGCCGCTGGTCAGATATTTGATGATCAACGTTTTTCCCGGCTCGATTTCCACGGAGATTTCCTCGCCGCTTTGCAAGCCGTAGAAAAAAGCGTAGGTCGGCAAGGTGGAGGTGTCGTCGTAAGCCTTCACGTGCTTCTGGTAATCCGTGAAAACCTGGGGATAGAGCAGGTAGGAGAGCACGTCCACGTCGCGGACGTTGCCGGCGATCTTGTCCTGGAGTTCCTTGCGGGATTTGTCGAAATCGGCGCGCGGGAGCTTGGCGCCGGGCCGGCCCTTGATCGGCTCGGCGCCGGCGGTGTCGAGAACGATCTTCTGAAGGACCTTGGGCCATCCGCCTTCGGGATGCCCGATGGCGCCCTGCATCATTTCGACGACGCTTTTGGGGAAATGGAGCTTTTTGGCCGGATTCAAAACGTCCAGGGCGGTCAATCCGTTGGTGACCATGAACAGGGCCATGTCGCCGACGACTTTGCTGGACGGCGTGACCTTCACGATGTCGCCGAAGATTTCGTTCACCTGGGCGTACATGTCGGCAATCTCGTTCCAGCGGTGCTCCAGGCCCAGGCTCTTGGCCTGCTGGCGGAGATTGGTGTACTGTCCGCCGGGCATCTCGTGGTGATAGACGTGCGCCGAGCCGGCCTTGAGGTTTTCCTCGAAGGGGTAATATTGCTCCCGCGCCGCTTCCCAGTAGTCCGCCAGATGGTTCAGCGCGTCTAAATCCAGGCCCGTATCCCTGGGGGTGTTGCGCAATGAAGCGACGAGGGAATTGAGGTTGGGCTGGCTGGTCAGGCCGCTCATGCTGGCGATGGCGGCGTCGGCGATGTCGACGTTGGCGTCGGAGGCGCGCAAAACGCTTCCCGCGTTGATGCCGCTGGTGTCGTGGGTGTGGAAATGGATGGGAACGTCCACCTCCTCGCGGAGCGCTTTGACCAGGGCGTGGGCCGCGTAGGGCTTGCAAAGCCCGGCCATGTCCTTGATCGCCAGGACGTGCGTCCCCATGCGGACCAGCTCCTTGGCCATCTTGACGTAGTATTTCAGCGAGTATTTGGTGCGGCGGGGATCGAGAATGTCGCCGGTGTAACAGATGGCCGCTTCGCAGATGGCGCGGGTCTTTTCGCGGATGGCATCCATGGCGACCTTCATGTTTTCGGTCCAGTTGAGGGAATCGAAGACGCGGAAGAGGTCGATGCCGTGCTCGGCCGAGCGGACGACGAACTCGCGGACGACGTTGTCGGGGTAATTGGTGTATCCGACGGCGTTGCTGCCGCGGAGGAGCATTTGAAAGAGGATGTTGGGGACCTTGGCGCGGAGCTGGTCGAGGCGGTCCCAGGGGTCCTCCTGCAAGAATCGCAAGGCGGCGTCGAAGGTAGCGCCGCCCCACATTTCCAGGCTGAAAAGCTGCGGGGCCAGGTGGGCGGTGGCGCCGGCGATCGCCAGCAGATCGTAGGTCCGCACGCGGGTGGCCAGAAGCGATTGATGGGCATCCCGGAACGTGGTGTCGGTGCAGAGCAGGCGTTTCTGGCGGCGCACCCATTGGGCAAACTGCTCCGGACCGAGTTGCAGGAGCTTTTGACGCGTTCCCTCGGGCGGGGGAGCGCTGCGGGGATATTCAGGGACCACGGGCTCGATGAACTCGCGTTTGGGATCGACCTTTCCCCGGACGTCCGCGCGGCCGTTGACGATCACGTCGGCGACATAGCTCAATATTTTGGTGGCCCGGTCGCGCTTGGCGCGGAAGCGGAAAAGCTCCGGCGAGTCGTCGATGAAGGTGGTGGTGGCCTCGCCCTTGAGGAACGTCGGATGCTGGATGAGGTTTTCCAGAAACGAGATGTTGGTCTTGACTCCGCGCACGCGGAATTCACTGAGCGAGCGCGCCATGCGATGGACGGCTTCGTCGAAAGTCAGACCGGCGGCGGTGAGCTTGACCAGGAGAGAATCGAAATAGGGCGTGATGACGGCGCCGCTGAAGGCGGTGCCGCCGTCGAGGCGAATGCCGAACCCCGCGGCGGAGCGATACGTCGTCAGCCGGCCGTAATCCGGGATGAAATGGTTCTGCGGGTCCTCGGTGGTGATTCGGCACTGCATGGCGAACCCGCGAGGTTCGATGAGGTCCTGGGCGGGGATATTGATGGGGGGCTGATGCAGCTTGTGGCCCTGGGCGATGAGGATCTGGCTCTTGACGATGTCGAAGCCGGTGACGACTTCAGTGACGGTGTGTTCCACCTGAATGCGGGGATTAACCTCGATGAAATAGAACTCGTTGCGGTCCAGGTCGAGGAGGAATTCGACGGTTCCGGCGTTGCGGTATCCGGCGGCCTTGCAGAGGCGAACGGCGGCGTCGCAGATTTGCCGGCGCAGGTCGCGGGGGAGATTGGTGCTGGGGGCCACTTCCACCACCTTCTGGTGGCGGCGCTGCACGGAACAATCGCGTTCCCAGAGATGAACGACGTTGCCGTGATGGTCGGCGACGATCTGAACTTCGATGTGCTTGGCGCGGCGGAGGTAGCGTTCGATGAAAACGTCGGCGCGGCCGAAGGCCCCGCCGGCTTCGCGCTGCGCTTCCTCCAGCTTGGGCAAGAGTTCGTCGGCTTTGTTGACGACGCGCATTCCGCGGCCGCCGCCGCCGAAGCTCGCCTTGATGATGAGGGGAAATCCCACGTCCCTGGCGGCGGCGCGGATTTCGGCGGGGTCGGCCAGGGCGTGATCGGTGCCGGGAACGGTGGGCACACCGCAGTCGTGCGCCAGCCTCTTGGCGGCGGTCTTGTCGCCGAAAATCTCCAGCAACTTGGGCGTGGGACCGACGAACACGATGCCGTTGTCGGCGCACGCCTGCGCCAAGTCGGCATTCTCGGACAAAAACCCATAGCCGGGATGGATGGCATCGACCCCGTTGGCCTTGGCAACGTCGATCAGGGCCTGGATGTCGAGATACCCCTTGACCGGTTGGCCGCCGTGGAGCGGACCGATTTGATAGGCCTCGTCGGCTTTGAAGCGATGGAGGGAGAAACGATCTTCGTAGGTGAAAATCGCAACGGTGGAGAGACCCAATTCGGTGGCCGCCCGGAAGACTCGGATGGCGATTTCACTCCGGTTGGCGACGAGGAGCTTTTGCATTTCGGTTCCTGAGCGCAGGCTTTGCCTTCCGCGCGAAGTCGGTTCAGAGCGCGGGGAAAATCCGGCGGTATTGTGGACAGCCGGCCATGATTTGCAAGGCAAAGGGGTTTGGCCAATTTTCCGCGAGAAAGCCCACGGATAGCCATCCGTGGGCTTGCGGGAGTGAAATTGACGTAATACCCGCGACAGTTGGGAGACTCGATCGTATAATGGCGGCTATGGTCGTGATGTCGGCATTGAAAGATAACGTCGTGGAAGCGGCTTTGCGGCCGGAGGTGCGGCGGGAGGTTCTTCGCCTGTATGCGGAGCTGCAAGCGGAGATTGACCGACGCCGACCGATTTGCCAGGCGTCGGGCCGATGCTGCCGGTTCGAGGAATATGGCCACCGGCTATATGTGACGACGGCGGAGTTGGCGACGTTCACGTCCGAGTTGGCGGAGACTGCTGCGGCCGCCGGGGAGCCTGTGGCGGGGGGGTGCCCCTTCCAAACCGGCAAGATTTGCCGGGTTCACACCATCCGGCCCATGGGCTGCCGGGTCTTCTTTTGCGATGCTTCCGCTAGCGGTTGGCAGCAGGCCCTTTACGAGCAATTTCATGCCCGGCTCAAGAAACTGCATGAGGACTTGTCGATACCCTATGGGTATATGGAATGGCGGTTTGCGTGCAACGCCCTTGGCCTGGAGTTGCCAAAGTAAATTCTTTTTGACAGCACCGCCGGGCCGTAGTTAAACTATGTGATTGGCCCGTGAAGCGGCGCAGGTTTTTTGCGAGGAAGGCGAGGTTATGAAGCTTCTCTCAGGTTTGTTGTTGGTGGCGTCGGCGATGGCTCTTACCGGATGCAGTCTGGATACCCCGGCGTATTCCGCCAAGGAACGCTTCGCGCAAATCAGCCGCAACACCGCGTACCAGTCGACGGAAATGAACGACGATCTGGACTACATAACGCTTTCCCGGCCCAGCAACCAGGAAACGGTTTGGAACGTATACCACCGGTAATGACCGGGTCAAACCGGTTGGACCGAGTGTGGAGATGTGGGGAAATGCAGACGGCTCCGCCCCTGCCTTGTCGGGCAATCGGCGGAGCCTTCTTTGTTGGCGGTGGGGGGGTTGCCCGACGAACTTTACGATACCAGACGAAGTTTGGGCGTGCGGCGCACCCAGGAGGCGATTCGCGTGTTGCGCTTTTTTGCCCCTTCCAGGTGCTCCAGGTATTGCTGCAACGCGCCTTCGTCGAATTGCGACAAGAATTCCGGCGATACCGTGGTGTTGTACCGGCGAATGTCATCGATCAGTTGACGTTTGTTCATGTCAGGCATACTTTCAAAATGGAGTTAACCGGCAAAGCCAAACAATTGGCTCGTTCTGACATCGGTTCAAGGTCCGTTTTAACTTGAAGGAGCAATGACGCAAACGAATCCAACCTCGCCGCCGCGGGTTGATACCGCAATGGATGGCGATCCGCTGCTGCATCTGCACAAGATGTCCACGACGGCGGGGCTGGGAAGCCAGGAATACGTCGCGGTGAACGTGACGGCGGTGATTGCCGTGCTGTTCGGTCTGGCCAGCCTGCTGGCCATCGCAAGTCCCGTCTTGCTGATATTCCCGCTCGTGGGAGTGGCGTTGGGCGTGGTTGCGCTTCGGCAGATCAAACAAAGCAACGGCACGCAGACGGGCGCCGCCCTGGCCATTGCGGGCTTGGCGCTATCGGGCATCATCACGGCGGTGCTGCTGTGCTATCAGGGATTCCAGGTCCTTCAGCGCCGGGCGGACCAGCGTGCCCTGGCGAGCTTGTGCCAGAAATACGGGGAATTGCTCGACCAGCGCAAATTTGCCGAAGCCTACGACTTGTTCGATTCCGACTTCCAGATTCGCGTGAGCAAGCAGGCATTCATCAGCCAATTGACCAGCATGCAATCCCAGCCTTTGATGCCGCCGATCGAGGCGATTTCGTGGAACGGGCTGGCGGAATTCCATTCCGACGATGCCGGCACCCAAACCGCCGACGCGATGGTCAAGGTCTATTTCAAGGGTTCAGCCAGCGAAGTGCGTATCGCCGCCCACTTCCGCCGCACGGGGGACGGACCTTGGATGATCGACAACCTTCCCGACCAATTCCCCCCGGTCGCCTCGCCTCGGCGCTGACTCAATCCCGGTGAGGGGGATTCCCGGTTCAAGCGACGGGTGCCGGGCGTCCGATAATTTTATCAGCGTGGATACTCTGCACCCCACTCACTCAGTCGCGGATTCATGCCGATACCGCCGAATGGGCGTCCAGCCAATTGTGGGAGGCCCAGTGGAGGTCACATGCTGACATGGCATTGGAAAATCCTTCGGTGGATTCTAGCGGGCGGCGCGGTGCTATCGGTGCTGAACGCCGCAGGTTGCAGTTCGTCGAACCGGTACACGGTCGGCCGTGACCCATCCGACCCGTCGAGCGTTGCGTCGGCGGGGACCACCAACATCGCCATGTCGGCGGACCCGACGGTCCTGTCCATCGGGGCTTCATCCGGTGGCGCGGCGCCCTCCGTCGTCAACGTTTACGGGGAGTTCGACGGCGTTCAGCGGCCCCAGGCGAAGGCGCGCGGCAACGGGGGCTTCCAGGAACATACCTTCCTGGACGAAGGCTTCGACAGCGACGTCAGCGTCGATCCCAGCGGCAAGTGGATGGTCTTCACCAGCACGCGCGACAGCGATCATCCCAATATCTATCTGCAACAGGTGAACGGCCTGTCGGTGATCGAACTGACCAACGACGAAGCGGATTACGCCTTCCCAACTTTCAGCCCCGATGGAAGACAAATTGCGTTCTGCTCGACGCGGGCGGGCAATTGGGACATTTACGTCATGGACATCGATGGCAAGAACATCGTCCAGGTGACCAACGATCCGATGCAGCACATGCATCCCAGCTTCAGCCCGGACGGCGGCCGGCTGGTTTATTGCTGCCTCGGCGGCAAGAGCGGCCAATGGGAAATCTGGACGGTCGATCTTGCCAGTTCGGAAAAGCGGATGATCGGCTTCGGGCTGTTCCCAAGCTGGTCGCCGGCCAAGAACGTCGATCGCATCGCATTCCAGAGGGCGCGGCAGCGGGGAAGCCGGTGGTTCAGCCTCTGGACGCTCGATCTTGTTGACGGGGAGGCGCGGCGAATCACGGAAGTGACTGCCAGTTCCAACGCGGCAATCGTCTGCCCCACGTGGAGTCCCGACGGGAAGCAGATTGCGTTCGCGACCATCGCGGAACCCAATAATTCCACGGCGGCAAAGCCGCTGGGGCAGCAGGATATCTGGACGATCAACTGCGACGGCTCGGACCGCAGCCGGATCACCGACGGGGTGGGCTTGAATCTCAGCCCCTGCTGGTCGCCGGACAATCGGGTTTATTTTGTCAGTGATCGCGGGGGCGAGGAATGTGTCTGGTCGGCTCGTGCCGACAGCCCAGGCCAAGCGCCCTCAAAGGTCGCCGCCGATCCGCCCCAGGAAAAGAGCGACAAGCCCGCCGCAACGGATGCGGTGGGATCGACAAGTGAATAGGCATTGGTCATTTGTCATTGGTCATTGGTCCGGAGCGGCGCAACTAATGACCAATGACAGCTTCAAGGACGAAGTGATGCGAAAAAGGACAATAGGCATTCTGGCGATGGCGTGGCTGGCCTTGGCGGTGGGATGCTCATCCCAGAAGCCCTATGGGGAAGAAGAACAACTGGTCCTTCCCGGAACGCATCGGCAGGTGTGGGCGGTTGCCCCGGCCATAAACGTCAGCGGCCAAAGCCAGATCGACCCGTTGTTGCAGAGCGATCTGGTGTACCAGGAATTGCAGAAGGTCCGGGGCCTGACGGTGATCCCGGTGGATCGGGTGGTGGAAGTTTACGCCAGCCTGAAGATCGACAAGGTCCAGTCGGAACAGCAGGCGTACGACATCTGCCGATTGCTGGGGTGCGACGGATTGGTGGTCCCGACGGTGACGGCATACGACCCGTATGACCCGCCGAAATTCGGGGCCTCGGTTCAGCTATTCGTGAGGCCGGGGACGTTCAACCGGCTGCCGAAGCTGGACCCTCGGGCGCTGGAGCGCAGCGCCACGCCGGTGGCGCCTGCCGAAATGCCGGAGACGCACAACATGGCCCAGGTGGTTGAAATGTACGACGCATCTGACGGAACCGTGCTGGAGGCGGTAAAGGCCTATGCCAAGGGCCGCACCGATCCAAATAAACCGCTGGGCGTTGACGAAATTACCGTGAGCATGGACCGTTATTGTGCCTTCGGCTACCACGAGCTGCTCAGCGAACTGCTGGACAGTCTCGGCGAAGCCAACGCGGGATAAACCAATGGCCAAGGGCAAAAGCAGGTCCGATACATCTTCCTCGCCGGAGACAGGCTCGATGAAAACACTCAGTCTGGCCAAAGGCCGCCATCATTTTTGCTTTCGGTATGAGGCGGGCCAGGAGGCCCAGGTGCTGGATTCGCTGGTGGAGATGGTGCATCGGCGTGATCTTCCCTTCGATTGGTTTGACGCCGCCATCCTGTCTCATCAGCTTGGTGCGCATTTGGCAAAAGAATTAAAGGCGTATTTGCCGAAAAAGGTTGCATAGAGATTATCGGGTCGTCATGGAAGGGATACCTTCCACCGTGGAAGGGAGACCTTCCACGTGGAAAGCCAGGTTTCCAAGGGAAAGCCTGGCAAGCAGAGGACAGACGCCCCAACCGTGAGACGGTTTAGATCTCACAGTGAGACGGGGACCGTCTCACCAGCGGGCCACCGGGAGTGAAAGGTTTACCTTCCACCGTGAAAGGTTTATCTTCCACAACGCCGGCCGGTGGCACATATTTCGTGCCTCAGGTCTCGCCCAGTCGACCGGTTTTATGAACCCCACCAACGAAATTTCCGTCTCCGTCGCTGCGCCCAGCGCAGCAGGCTTCGCCTCCTCAGGCGTAATGGTCCTGGAAAAAAACTTCTCCCCGCTCGTGAAGCAGTTTCTCGACTACCTCAAGCTCGAGAAGCACTTCAGCGATTACACCATCAAAAGCTACGGGGCCGACCTGATTCAGTTCGGGCAGTTCCTTTCCGGCGAGATCGGCCAGCGGCCGCCCGCCCCGGGCCAGGACGCCGATGAGCGTCAGACCCGGTGCGACACCCTCACGATCCGGGAGTTCCTCAACTATCTCTACGGCCAGAATTACACCAAGAGCACCACGGCGCGCAAGCTGGCGACGCTTCGGAGCTTCTATAAATTCCTGGTCCGCCGCGCGATCGTCAGCGCTAATCCCCTGTCCACGATCCGAACGCCAAAGCAGGAAAAACGGCTCCCCAGATGCCTCGACCTGGAACAGGTGCAGAAACTCCTCGAAGCCCCCGGCGATGCCGACCTCCTCAGCGCGCGCGACAAGGCCATGCTGGAAGTTCTCTACGCCAGCGGCATCCGCGTCAGCGAACTGGTGGAACTGGAAATGGCCGACCTGGACCTCCAGGAAGGCGTATTGCGCGTGCGCGGCAAGGGACGCAAGGACCGCCTGACGCCCATCGGCAGCCAGGCCATCAAAGCCCTTCAGCGATATTTCGAGTTGCGGTCCGTGGATTCACGGTGTCAAGGACCGGATTCACATCGCGTATTCCTGAACAAACACGGGGAATCTCTTTCGACCCGTTCGGTGCGGCGGAAGCTGGACAAGTATCTCCTCTCGGCCGGGCTGGACCCTGGAATCAGCCCGCACACGCTTCGTCACAGCTTTGCCACGCACCTGCTGAACAACGGCGCCGACCTGCGCAGCGTGCAGGAACTGCTTGGCCACCAAAGCCTGAGCACGACGCAAATCTACACGCACCTGACGACGCAGCGGATGAAGGACGTGTACGACCAAGCCCACCCACGGGCCAAGGACGATTCGATTCCGCATCCGTCCTCCGCGGAGAAAGTCGCGCCGCCGTTTTATCCGGCCAAGGTGGGGTGAGGCGGGGGCGCTGTGCCACGAAGGTGTTGCGGAATCCCACCGCATGGGGCAAACCCCACGGCGGCGCCTCATCCTTACCCACATCGTTGGGGCTGAAGCTCCTGCCATAGTTCGGCTCCCAGAACCATCTGGTGGATGTCGTACCAGCCTCGCCATATCACCTTCCAGCCCGGACG
>JBEKIV010000012.1:0-31263 GCA_050011595.1 Tepidisphaeraceae bacterium | reverse complement strand
GGAGAGCACGCTGATCACCCCGCGCCCGCCGATCGACATGATCGGCACGGTCAACGAATCGTCGCCGCTCAGGATCACGAGGTCGCACAGCGAGCGGATTTCGCCCGTCAGGTTCAGATCGCCGGTGGCCTCCTTGATGCCCACGACGTTCCGGTGCTTGGCCAACCTCGCCACGGTTTGCGGCGACATGGTCACGCCCGTGCGGCTGGGGATGTTGTACAAAACGATCGGCAGATCGACGCGGTCCGCCAGCGTCATGAAATGCCGGTACAACCCTTCCTGAGTCGGCTTGTTGTAATAGGGATTCACCGACAAACAGCCCGGCGCTCCGGCCCGCTTGGCGATCTGATGAAGCTCCAGCGCCTCGCTCGTGGCGTTGGCGCCGGTTCCGGCGATCACCGGCACCCGCCCCGCCGCATACTGCACCGTCAACTCGATCACGCGCGCGTGCTCCTTGAAATCGAGCGTGGGCGATTCGCCCGTCGTTCCCACCGGGACCAGGGCGTCGATCCCCTGGCCGATTTGGAATTCAACCTGCTCCTTCAATCTCTGCTCGTCGATCCGCCCTTCGCGAAAGGGCGTGATCATCGCGGTCATTGCGCCTGTGAACATGGCAGCTCCGGAAAATACCCTTCAGTCCGATTCGACTCATCCGCGGACGATTTACATCGCCCGCCCGGCGATTTCCATCGCCCGCTTCATCTCCGCCGTCGCTTGCCGGACGCCCACGAAGATGGCGCGGCTGATGATCGCATGCCCGATGTTCAACTCGCGCATTCCTTCGATGGCGGCGACGGGACCCACGTTGCGGTAATTCAATCCATGTCCCGCGTGAAGCCGGAGCTTGCGCTGCCGCGCCAGCCGCCCGGCGCGATTCAGCCGCTCAAGTTGCTCGGCAATGCCCTGACCGTCGGCGTT
The DNA here is from genome assembly GCA_050011595.1 of Tepidisphaeraceae bacterium. Taxonomy (GTDB): domain Bacteria; phylum Planctomycetota; class Phycisphaerae; order Tepidisphaerales; family Tepidisphaeraceae; genus PALSA-1353. The sequence goes on along the minus strand of JBEKIV010000012.1, from coordinate 30,345 downwards.
GGCATAGTCGCCCGTGTGCAATTCCACGGCGTCGAAACCCTGCTCCGCCGCCAACGCGACCTGCTTCTCATCCGGGTCGATGAACGCCGAAACGAAAATTCCGCTCTCCTTCAGCCTCCGCACGGTCTGGGCGATTCGCTCCGACTGATGTCCCAGATCGATTCCGCCTTCGGTGGTGATTTCCTGCCGTTTTTCCGGGACGAGGGTGGCCTGGTCCGGCCGAGTCTTCAGCGCCAACTCCGCGATCTCCGGCACGATGCTCATTTCCAGATTGAATTTGCACTGCACGCTTTCGCGAAGCCGGCGAACGTCATTGTCGTGAATATGCCGGCGATCCTCGCGCAGATGGACGGTGATCGCATCCGCCCCGCCGAGTTCGGCTTCGGCGGCCGCCCAGACGGGATCGGGCTCGTACGTCCGCCTGGCCTGCCGCAACGTGGCCACGTGATCGATATTGACGCCCAGTTCGACCATATCGGGAATTCTAGAGGAAAAACAACGGCGGGGAAACCCGAAATCCGAATGACCGAATGAAGAACGCTTCGGGCTTCGTCATTCGGATTTGATTCGTCATTCGGATTTCGGATTTCGGATTTCGCCCTCCACAAGCTCCCTCGGACATCCAATATCCCCCACGATCACCTCTCCCAGATATTCCCTCGCTTCCGGCTCCCCAAATCCGGTCTTCTCCGCGACGAACGTCACCGTGCGTTTGGCCCTGACGCACGCCGGCCCCAGCGGCCTGCCGGTGTCGCAATCCAGGCCGCTGGGAATGTCGATGGCCAGAACCGGCGCTCCGGTCTTTTCGACTGCGGCAACGAGGTCCGCAAATGGCGCGCGGGGCGGTTGGGTCAATCCGGTGCCGAAAATCGCATCGACGATCAGCCCGGCCCCGCTTTGGACGATTGCCTGGGGCGTCGCATTGGCGAAGGGGAGTTTCATGGCCTGGCAAATGTCCCAGTTGATCTTGGCTTCGCCGATATATTTCTCCGGATCGGCCGTGAGCAAAATCCGCACGTCGTATCCGCGATTGTGAAGATGCCGCGCCACCGCCAGTCCGTCCCCGCCGTTGTTTCCGCCGCCGCACAGGATCAGCACCGCTCCGGCGCCGGGCGGAAGCATCGCCGCCGCCGTGTTCGCCGCGGCGATCGCCGCATTCTCCATCAGCACCGCGCCGGGGATGTGGTATCGCTCGACGGCAAGCCGATCGATCTGCCGAACCTGCGCTCGCGTGAGACGAATCATCCGAGCCATTATACTCTCCGGACCATGTTGATCCTCCTGACCAATGACGATGGCATCACCGCGCCGGGATTGGTGGCGCTGTATCACCAGCTCGGCAGCCTCGGCGAGGTTCACGTCGTCGCTCCGGCGTCGGTGCAAAGCGAAACCGGGCACGGTATCACCCGCTCGGCGCCCCTGTTGACCAATCGCGTGAAGGTCCCGGACGCGTTCACGGGAACCGCGGTGGACGGCAGTCCCGCGGATTGCGTGAAGCTGGCCGTCGCCCAACTGCTCCCGCGCGCTCCCGATCTGGTCGTCAGCGGGATGAACAGCGGCGCCAACGTGGGAATGAACGTGATTTACAGCGGTACGGTCGCGGCCGCGATCGAAGCCGCGTTCTTGGGGCTTCCCAGCGTCGCGGTCTCGCTGCGCCTGCACGCCGAGACTCCGCCGGATTATGAACGATCCGCAAAGTTCGCGAGGCAAACCATCGAGTCGATTCTGGCAGCAGGGCTTCAGCCCGGCTGCGCTGCCAACATCAATATCCCCTGCCTCGAGGCTCATCAATCCCCGGCCGGCGTCAAAATCGTCCGGCAATGCACGCGCCCCTGGACCGACACTTATGAACGGCGAAAGGATCCGCGCGGCCGCGACTATTTCTGGAACAACAGCGTCTTCGTCCTCGGCGCTACCGACGATGACACCGACGTCGCGGCCCTCCGCGACGGCTACATTACCATCACCCCCCTTCAATTTGATTTGACCGATCACGCCCTGCTGCGAAAGTGGAACGGGGGGAATTGGCAAGTGAAGTGAAGAATCCGGTCAATACGCCGACGGATTGAAGTTCTGCGTATCGCTCCCCTCGACGCCGATGCGCAGCAGGGTGATCTTGTCCAGGACCCAATCCGAGCCGGATTGCTCGTAATCCATTTGCCAACTGCTGGTCTCGGGCCGGCCCAGGGTGGGGTCCTGCTCGCTGTAGACCTCGAGGGAAACCGTGACATCGGTATCGGTCTGCCGGCTCTCCATGCCGAGGACCGAGACCGATTGCACGTGAAAGTGCTCGCAATTGCCGCGGGTCATTTGAACGATGTTGTCCCGCCCGGCGACGAGCAGGCGCGTGCGGTTGCAAACGGCCGTGTCGGCATCCAGGAGAGATTTCAAGGCGTTCCAGTCCCCGTGATCCACCGCCCTGACGATCGCGCGGGTGCGCATCTCCATTCGCTCCCGTGGAGTCGGGAAGAAAAACCGCAGCAAACCGAGAACCGCCGCCAATACGACCACGGCCAGGCCGATTCTCTGCATCTTCTTGTCCAGTCTCCGGTTCCCGACGACGAAAGCGGCGATCCCCCCCACCGCCGCGGCCAGAATCCACCACGAGGTACGGAAAAGCAGTTCGCTCATCGGGGCAAGGACGTTCATCAGTACAGAGCCCTCATCGGTGCAGGGAATAGTTCAACGTTTCACCCCCAAAGGTCCGATAAGAATGGCTGATTCCGCCGCATTTTTTCGCCGTGGCGCCCACGCTACAGCCTTGCACGGCGGATCGCAAGCGACACCGAATGACCTGCGCGGCCGATCCATCCCGGCGGTTCGTACTTCCTTCCGATGCGCCCCTGTTATCCAATTTGGCGGCGTTGTGGGCCACGGAGCCGAAACTGGCCGAAGCGGTGGAATCCGCGCTGGAAGCGCCGCCACTGGGGCTGGAGCGGTCCAAATCGGGCCTGCCGACCGTTTTCGTGAGCACCGAGGACGGCCGACGCGTTTACCTCCACAGCCGCCACCAGCCGCGGGACGAAGCCCAGCACCTCATCGAATCGATCGCCGTCGAGCAGAAGACCGCGTTTTACCTCCTGGGGCTGGGGTTGGGGTATCACCTGGAACTGTTGTTTGAGCGCGCCAGCGACGAGGCGATCTTCTGCATCTTCGAGCCGGACGTCCGCATGATCCGCGCCGCCCTGGAGAGCCGGGACCTGTCAGGGATGATTGGGAGTCATCGGCTGCTCTGGTTCAGCGATCTGGACAAGTCGGCGCTGTTTCGCCGGCTCACGCCGCATACGGCCCTGATCTCCGTCGGCTCCCAAACCGTCGAACACGCCGCCAGCGTGCAACTGCACGATGCGTTTCACCGGCAGGTGCGGCTGTGGCTGGGCGAATTCGCGTCGTTCTGCCGGACCAACATGAACACGCTGCTGTTGAACAGCGAGCAGACGGCCCGGAACGTGGCGCGGAACATCGGCTGGTACGCCGCCGCGGGTGGGATCGAGCGCCTGGCCGGCCGTTATCGCGGCTCGCCCGCGGTCATCGTTTCCGCCGGGCCGTCGCTGCGCAAGAATAAACATCTGCTCAAGGGATTGGAGGCCAACGCCGTTTTGATCGCCGTGCAGACGACGCTCCAGCCGCTTCTGGAAATGGGATGCCGGCCGCATTTCGTCACCTCCCTGGATTATCACGAAATCTGCACGCGATTCTTCGAGAGATTGCCGTCCGGCATCGGCACCGAACTGATTGCCGAGCCTAAAGCCGCCCCCCGGGTCTTGGAGATGATGACCGGGCCTGTGAGCCTGATCGGCAACGACTTCGCCGAGGCGCTGCTCCGCGAATTGAACCTCGGCAAAACGGCGCTCACCAGCGGCGCGACCGTCGCTCATCTGGCATTTTATCTTGCCGAGCATCTTGGCTGCGATCCGATCATATTCGTCGGCCAGGATTTGGGCTTCAGCGACGGCCTGTGCTACATGCCCGGGACCAGCTACGAAGACGTTTGGAGCCCGGAATTGGGGCGGTTCTGCACGCTGGAAATGAAGCAGTGGGAGCAGATCGTCCGCGACCGGCCGATCCTGCGGCAAATCCCCGATTGCCAGGGCCGGCCCATGTACACCGAAGAGCGTTTGTTCACCTATCTGCTGCAATTCGAGCGTGACTTCGGCAAATGCAAGTCGAAAATCATCGACGCCACCGAGGGGGGCGCGCTGAAGCGCGGCACGACCGTGATGACGCTCTCCGAAGCGATCGCCCGGTTCTGCGGCAGCGCCCTGCCCCCAATCGCGCCGGACGCCCCGCCGCCGCGATGGGACCTGCTGGATGCCTGCCGGCAGAGCGTTTTGCGCAGAAAAGAAGAAGCGGAAGAGATCGAACGCATCAGCCAACAGACCCTGCCGCTGCTGGAGGAAATCCGCGATCACCTGCAAGATCAGAAGCGCGTCAACCGCCTGATCGCCCGGATCGACGAGCTTCGCACGAAAATGGATTCGTTCGGGCGGACATACGACCAGGTGATGCAGTTCTCGCAGCAGAGCGAGCTGAAGCGTTTCGAGCGTGACCGCCTCCTGGCCGCCGCCCGGCTCGAGGGGTCCAAGCGGCAGGAATTCCAGTTGGAGCGCGACATGGAAAACGTGAAGGCCGTGACCGCCGCGGCGCGCGCGTTTGCCGAATCGATGGGCGAACTGGCCGACGAGCTTGCCGGACAAGCGGTGCGGCGGAAGGAGGCGGCATGAAAATCGCCGCCGTGCTGTCGATGCTCCACGAGCCGCCGGGCCGGCCGGACAGCGCCACCCGCCGATTCCGCGGCGAAGCGCCGCTCGCCTGGACGCTCTATCGCCTCGGGCGCTCCAGAGGCATCGCCGAATCGGTCATCATCTGCTGGCAGGATCAATCGGATGCCGTCGGGCCGATCGTCGATGGGATGAAGGCCCGGCTTCTGCCGCCCTGGCCGCGATGCCCGCTGCCGCATCTGGACGGCGTTTCCGCGGCCCGGCGATGGGCGGACGGCTGGCGAGGCGGACTGCTTGAAACCTGCGAGTTCGATCGCGGCTTCCACGGACCGCGGGCCAACGAAATCCTCGCCGAATCCCACGCCGACGCGGTCATGCTGATCGATCCATCGGCCGGCCTGGCCGATCCCGACTTGATCGACGCGTTGATCGAACATGCCGAAGCGCATCCGGAAGTGGATTTATGCTTTTCACAGGCGGCGCCCGGACTCTCGGGCGTGCTGTTGCGAAAACCGCTGGTGCAGCAGCTTGCGGCCGGCGGGTCGCATCCCGGGACGCTCCTGGCGTATCGGCCCGATTTGCCGATGCGCGATCCGATCTCCGCGCCGAGCTGCGCGCCGGTGGCGACGGGTTTGGCGCGGACGCTGCACCGATTCACGCTGGACAGCGAACGTCAAATCGACCGCATCGCCGGCGCCACCGTTCATCTCAACGGCCAACTGATTTGCACCGAGGCCGAGCAATTGCTCCGGCTGCTCGACGCGACCCCCGCGGCCTCGGCGCTGCCGCGCGAGTTGGTGTTGGAATTGACCGTTCGCCGCGTCGCCCGGCCGATCTTTTCGCCGGTTTCCTATGCGAAAATCGAACGGGCCGATCTGACGCTGGAAATCGCCAAAACGGTGTTCGAGGAGATGGCCGCCGCGGATGACGCCCGGATCGTCCTTGGGGGAATAGGCGATCCCATCCTGCATCCGGAATTTTCGGCGATCGCCCAGTGCGCCCACGAAGCCGGCATCGCGGCCATCGCCGTGGAATCGGATTTGCTCGGTCTGGATGCCGGGCAAATCGAGCGGCTTGCCGATTTGCCGCTCGACGTCGTCTCGGTGAACCTGCCCGCCATCTCCGCCAAAACGTATCAAACCGTGATGGGGATGGATGCCTTGAAGCAGGCGATGGACAACGTGGCGCGGCTGATCCATCGCCGCCAGAGCTGCGCCCGCGGCACGCCGCTGATCGTGCCGACCTTCGTCAAAACCGCCGCGAACCTGGCGGAGATGGAGCCGTGGTACGACCACTGGCTGCGTTGTCTGGGATGCGCGGTCATCGCCGGGCCGGGAGATTTCGCCGGACAAATCCCGGACGTTTCGCTAGTGCAGATGGAGCCGCCGCGCCGGCGAGGCTGCGCGCGGATCGCGCGGCGATTGACGGTCCTGGCCGATGGCCAAGTCGTTCCCTGCGAGCAGGATTTTCTCGCCCGCCAGGCGCTGGGACGCATCGGCGAAAATTCGATCGAAAGCATCTGGACCGGCGGCATGGCGGCCTTGCGCCGCGATCATGCCGGCGGTCATTGGCAGCGGCAGACGCTCTGCCGCGCCTGCAAGGATTGGCATCGACCGTGAGGATAAACATGAACTCGCTTGGAGTGATTCTGGCCCGCGCGGGCAGCCGGGGATTGACGGACAAACATCTGAGGCCCCTGTGCTCAAAGCCGGTGATTGAATACACCTTCGATCACGCCCGGCAATCCCGGCTGCTGAGCGCCATCGTCGTCTCGACCGATTGTCCGAAGATCCGGCAACTGGCGCGCAGCCGCGGATTCCAGATCATCGACCGGCCGGCCGCGCTGGCGACCTCCGACGCCAGCGTGCAGGATGCGATGCTTCATGCCATGGATGTCGCGGAGAGACAGGGAAATCCGCGGGCCGATGCCCTGGTCGTTTTGTACGGCAACGTTCCGATCCGCCCCGAGGGAATCATCGACCGGGCGCTGGAACTGCTGGCCAAATCGAATTGCGATTCCGTGCGTTCGTTCTGCCCGGTGGGGAAATGGCATCCGGCGTGGATGTGCCGGCTCGAGGGCGACCGGGCCGAGGCGCTCGTGCCGGGCAGCATCCATCGCCGGCAGGATTTGACGCCGCTGTTCCTCCACGACGGGGCGGTCGTCGCGGTCTGTCGCGATTCCATGCTTCGCGGCAAGGAAAACCCGCGCGATCCCCACGCGTTTTTCGGAGTCGATCGCCGCGGAATCCTCACCGAGCCGGGCCAGACCGTCGAGATCGATCAGCTCCGCGATCTCTTTTTAGCCGAGGCAGTCCTGCGCGAGCGGCAGTCATCCACCATCGTCCAGGCGAGGGTCGCATGAACCCGATTCAAAGTTCTAATGGTGGATCAGGTTCCGGGCTTGCAGACCGTACGGCGGGCAAGCCCGCCGGCTACACTGGGGAACTGACGCAACAGCAGAGTTCAACATCGCCGTTCCTGCCCGCGGGCAAGACGATGGTGATCGCCGAGATCGGCGTGAACCACGACGGAAGCGTGGATCGGGCGTTGGAACTGGTGCACAAGGCCGCGGATTGCGGCGTCGATGCCGTGAAGGTCCAGGTCTTCAGCGCCGACCGGCTGCAACATCCCTCGTCGGCGCTGGCGGAATATCAGAAGCGGTCGCTGCTCGACGAATCGCCGATCGACATGCTGAGGCGTTATGAAATGGGTGAGGGTGAACTGAGGCGGATCGTGGGGGAAATTCGCCGGCTGAATTTGCTGCCGCTGGCGACGCCGTTTTCGCCCGAGGACGTGGGCGTCATTGAATCGCTGGATTTGCCGGCGATCAAGATCGCATCGCCGGACGTCGTGAATTGGCCGCTGCTTCGCCGCGCCGCCCGGAGCGGGCTGCCGATGCTGGTTTCCACGGGCGCGGCAAATCTGAACGAAATCAGTTCCAGCGTGGCGTGGCTACGGGGTTGGGGCGCGCGATTCGCCCTGCTGCATTGCATCAGCAGCTATCCCACGCCCGCCCAGAGCGCGAACCTGTGCTGGATCGGGGAACTGGCGGAGCGTTTCGGCGTTCCGGTCGGTTTCTCGGACCACACGACGGAAGTGGTCGCCGGCGCGATGGCGGTCGCGGCCGGCGCAGTGATCCTGGAAAAGCATTTGACGTACGATCGCGGCGCCGCCGGCCCGGATCACGCCGCCAGCCTCGATCCCCACGATTTCGCGGATTACGTCCAATTAGTTCGCCTGGCGGAGCGGATGCGCGGGACGAAGGGCAAGCGCGTGCTGGAGATCGAGCGCGAGGTGCGCACCGTCAGCCGGCAAAGCCTCGTGGCGGCGCGCGATCTTCCCGCCGGACATCGCATTGCCGAGCAGGACCTGAAAGTCCAGCGGCCGGGCACCGGCATTCCCGCCTCGGCGCTGCCGTCCATCGTCGGGCAACGCACCAGCCACGCCATCAAGGCCGGCCAGATGCTGAACTGGCAGATCCTCTCCGATGCGGCGTAAAACGACACATTTTTCGCGGCGCATCTGCTTTGTCACCGGCACGCGCGCGGAATTCGGGCTGATGCGGCCGGTGCTGGCGGCGATCGGGCACCGGCAGTTGCGGATCGTCGTCACGGGGATGCACCTCGACGGGCGGCGCGGCAGAACGATCGACCGGCTGCGCCGGGAGAATTGGCGGATCGACGCGGTGGTGGATTGGGCGAAATCCGGCCGCGCCGCCGCGGTGGGCCACGCCATTTGGCAATTCGCCAAGGTCTTCAACCGGTTGAAGCCGCAAATCGTGCTGGTGGCGGGGGATCGCGTGGAAGCGTTCGCGGCGGCGGCGGCGGCGCATTTGTGCGACATCGCCGTGGCCCACGTCCATGGCGGCGACCGCGCCCTGGGGCAAATGGATGATGCCCTTCGCCACGCGATCAGCAAGCTCGCGCACGTCCATTTCCCGGCCACGAGCCAAAGCGCCGAGCGGCTGGCGAAAATGGGCGAGGACCGCTGGCGCATTCATCGTCTCGGATCGCCGGGGATCGATGGCATCGTCAAAGCAGCCGCCAAGCGATCGTTGATCCGCCGGCTGTTCCCGGATTTGAAACGGCGCCGATACGCGCTGCTGGCGCTGCATCCGATCGACGCGGATGAATCGGTGGAATTCCGCCGCGCGTCAATGGCGGCGGCCGCGCTGCGGAAATCCGGGGTGGAGCGGATCATGGTGATTTATCCCAACAACGATCCCGGCGCCGGCGGCATCGTCCGCCGTTGGGAGAAGCTGAGCGGCGATCGGCGGTTCATCGTTCGCCGGGATTTGCCGCGGCCGGTGTTTCTCGGACTTTTGCGCGACGCCGCCATGCTGGTGGGAAACAGTTCCAGCGGGATTATCGAAGCGGGCAGTTTTCGGACGCCGGTAATCGACATCGGCCCGCGGCAGCTTGGGCGGCAGCGATGTAAAGACGTGCGGAATGTGCCGTATCGGCAAGCCGCCATCGCAGCCGCTGCGGCGCGAATCTGGAACGCCGGCCGTCCCCGCCGGGGGAAACATCGCAATCCCTACGCCGGCCCCAACGCCGGCGCCGCAATCGCCGAGGTCCTGAAACGACTTCCAATCGACCGCCGCCTGTTGCGCAAGATCATTAGTTATTGAGAACAAATGACCAATGATTAATGACCCATGGCAAAAGGCACGATATTGCACGATATGACCACGGCCACGGCTCCCGATCCGAAAGCCATCGTTCGCGACGCCGTCAACGACGTTATGGCCCTGGCCACCCTGCCGGAAGTCACTTCGCAGGTCATCGCCACGGTGGAAGATCCGCGCAGCTCGGCGAGCCAGTTGCACCAGATCATCGCACACGATCCGTCGCTGTCGGCGCGGATTCTGAAGGTGGTGAACAGCGCTTTCTACGGAATGTCGGGACAGGTCGGCAGCGTCGAGCGCGCCATCGTGCTGCTGGGTCTGAACGCGGTGAAGAACGTCGTGGTGGCGGCGAGCCTGGGACAACTCTTCCGCGGCGTGAGGTTGGGGGAGGGATTCACCGCCAGGGATTTGTGGACGCATTGCATTGCGGTCGGCGTCACCGCCCGCGAACTGGCGCTCAAGGTCAACCGCGTCAACGCGGATGAAATCTTCGTCGCCGGCTTGATCCACGACGTCGGCATTCTGGTCGAACTGCAAACCTGGCCGGAAAAACTTCAGACCATTTGCACCACGGCCAAGAAGACCAGCGCCGATTTCTGCGAGGTCGAGCGGCGGGTTCTCGGCGTCGATCACCAAGCCCTGGGCAAAGGCCTGGCGGAACGCTGGAGATTTACCAAGCCATGCCAACAGGTCGCCGGATTTCATCACGATCCGGCCGCTCTGGCGGACGATGAGCGGACGATGGTGACGCTCGTTTACATTGCCGACACTCTCTGCTGCCAAAGCGACCGGGGATTCAACCTGACGGCTCGCGGTCAGACCATCGACGCGGATAAGCTGTCGTGCGTGGGCATCAACGATGCCACGCTGGAACAGGTCCGCAACTCCATGCCTGAAAACATCGCCAGCGCGATGTCCGTGTTTGCGTGACCCACGGCAGCGCCGTGGGCGTTCAAGGCGGATCAATCTGAATTAATCAGCGCCTCGGGCATGGCTCGCACCTTGCCATCCGGGCCGACGCAGGCAATCGTGGTGGTTCCCTCGGCCAGGAGCACGTTTCCCCGCCGCAACTCGTAGGCATGGTCGAAGCGGACCAGGGTGCCGCGGACGACGCGGGTGGTCAGGGTCAATTCATCATCGTACCGGGCGGGGGCCTTGTAACGCACTTCGGCCTTGGTGACGACGAAAAAGACGCCCTGGCGCTCCAGATCGGCATAGCTGAATCCCGCGGCCCGCAAAAACTCGATCCGGCCCATCTCGAAATACTGCAAGAAACGGCTATGATGCAGATACCCCATGGCATCGACTTCCGTATAACGGACCCTGATCGAAATCGTGTGGTGGTTGAACATTTGCTTGTTTGGGCTAAACTAACTGCTTTGTCGGCACGTGGAAAGGATTATATCTCGATGATCAAGGTCAAGTCGCGCGGCAATGAAACGGCCGAGCAGATGCTACGGCGGTTCAAGAAGCTGTGTGAGAAAGAGGGTCTCACCAAGGACATCAAGCGCATCGCGTATTACGAGAAGCCGAGCGAGAAGCGCCGCCGGCAGGCCCGTACCACGCGCCGGCCCCCGATGTCCCCGCGCCGCTGACGTTTGAGGTTCGAAAATCGGAATTACACGGGTATGCAACTTCCAACCTCGCGGCGCATATCCATTTGGCATCGGGAGAAGGACTTACCGCACGCGGGCGGACGCGGCTGTTCGACATTCTGACATGAGTTCAACCAATCACGAGGCGGTTCAGACCGAGCACCTGACCAAAATCTACAAGGATTTCTGGGGCCGGGACAAAGTTCGCGCTCTGGACGATCTGAATCTCACCATCCATCGCGGCGAAGTCTTCGGCCTTCTGGGCCCCAACGGTTCGGGCAAGAGCACGACCATCAAGCTCTTGCTTGGGCTGATCTTCGCCTCGCGCGGAAGCGCCACCGTCCTGGGCGAGCCGGCCGGCAGCACGGCCATCAATGAACGCATCGGCTTTCTCCCCGAGGAATCCTATCTGTACCGATTTCTAAACGGGGAGGAAACGCTACGGTTTTACGGGCGGCTTTTCAGGATTGGGCGAAAGGAACTCAATCGCCGGATTCCCGCACTGCTGGACACCGTCGGCTTGGACGCCAAGAGCCGCAAGCGAAAACTGCGGGAATACTCCAAGGGCATGGCCCGCCGAATCGGTCTGGCCCAGGCCCTGATCAACAATCCGGACCTGATTCTTCTGGACGAGCCGACCACCGGCCTGGACCCCATCGGCACACGCGAGATGAAGGACCTGATCCTCTCGCTCAAGGACCAGGGCAAGACGGTTTTGCTGTGCAGCCATCTTCTGGCCGACGTGCAGGACGTTTGCGATCGCATCACCATCCTTTTCCGCGGTTCGATGCAGACCCTCGGCAACGTGCGCGACCTGCTTCAGGTCAAGGATGTCACGCAAATCCAGACCCGCGGCATGAGCGAAGAACAGATCGCCCAGGTCAACGCGTTCCTGGCCCGCATGGGGGTCAACGACTCGGTCATCACCCATCCGACCACGACCCTGGAAGATTTGTTCATTCGCATCGTGCGTGAAAACACCGTGACCGGACAGTCGTCGGTTGGATCGGGATGAGTTTTGACCTGGTACTCTTGCATGCTCGGGACGTTGTTGGCCAATGCCGCCTGGTTTGCCCAAAACTGGGGCTGGGTTCTTTCCGCCGTCATCGTCGTCTTCGGACTATTGATCGTCGGCGGCAGCGACGCCAAGCGATTCAGCTTTACGCGCCTGTGGGCGATCTCCGGCGTCTGTTTCGATGAATCCATCCGCAAACGCGTCTTGTGGATCGCGCCCCTGGCCATTTTCGGCGTCATCGGAATCACCCAGTTCCAGCGTGCCCTGGACGAACAGGATGCCCTGCGCCAATCCGTGAAAATCTGCCTATTCGCCACGGGGTTGGTGGTGATGCTTTCCAGCATCATTCTGGCCTGCACGAATTTGCCCAAGGAAATCGAAAGCCGCGTCATCCATACCATCGTCACCAAGCCGATCACGCGGCTGGAACTGGTGTTGGGCAAAGTGATCGGATTCGCCCGCGTGTCGCTGGCGATCATCGGGATCATGGGCATTTTCACCTGGGTCTACATGCGTGTCGGCGCGGCGCAGAAAGGGCAGCAGATCACCTACCGTCTGAACGAAGGGGACGTCGGCGACACCGAGCGGGCACGGCTCAGCGAATACAAGCAGACCGGCCTGCTCACCGCCCGCACGTTCTGGGCGGCGGACGAGTTGGACGTTTTCGGCCAACCGCCCCAGCCGGATACCGCGGCCAGGGTCATCACCAACGAGGGGGACCAGGATTTTCTGGCCGGTTTCCCGATCAACCGAGAGGTCATGTTCGGCCCGCCGCAGGAGGAACCCCAGGATTGGGCCCGCCAAGGCCTCGGTCAAAATGGCCTGGTGATCCGCGTATTGCTCAGCACGCAGCGCACCGGCGCGGCCGAAGATCAACCGCAGACATCGGGACCCATGGGACCGACGTTCGGCAAGGCAGCGCCCGCCAAGCTCGCTCCGCCACTGGTGAGTTTCCAACTCCTGAACGACCAATTCAACGACATGGTGGCGGGCTCCAACATGGTGGGCGGTTCCACTGCCCAGCAGTTGATGCAGAACATCGCAGCCTACTCCAAAACCATGAAGATCGAACCGGAGGCCTCCGGGACGGCGGTACGCCTCGGGGAACCGGTCCGGCTTCCCGACGGCAACACGGGCCAATACGCCTACGCCTGGGCGCCCCCGCAGCACGCGATCAATCTGTTCAATTATTCCCGGTTCTTCGTCCGCATCAGCGGAATCAGCGGAAAGGTTGATTACATCGTGGGGCCGAAGCCGGTGAGTTGTTTTGTGCCCCAGTTCAAACCCGGCTCGGTCGATGTCGACGCGGGCGGCGCCACTGTGATCGAGCCGTTTGGGGGCCGCGACGGAAACCCGGAATTGCTCGCCTTCCGCGGCCGCATGGGACTTCACCTCGACCAGGAAATGAGCGGCGGCAAGGATGCCCCCGGCGCCACCGCCTGCTATTCCTTCCGCAATGCCCCGGCGGCGACCCTGGTTCAGGATCGGGTTCCGTTCCAACTCAACGTCGAGGTCGATCGGTCCAACTCGGAAGTCGAATCCGGTAATGAGGATGCCACCAAAATGACCGTTCAAGTCATCGACCTGGCAACGCGTAAACTCACCCGGATCGACCGTCCGGTCCTGGTCGAGAGCCGGCTTCCCGCTTTCTTCAGCATTCCCGCCGATTCCATCACCAGCGGCGACTACGACATTACCCTCCATTGCGAAAATAGCTCGCAGACCATCGGACTGATGCCGGGCTCGCTTCTGTTGGTGACGTCCGAGCAGTGGTTTGAGCTGAACCTGATCAAGAGCCTGTCCATCATCTGGATGATGAGCATCCTGGTCATCATCCTGGCGGTGCTGTGCAGCACGTTTCTCTCCTGGCCGATCGCCATCGTGCTGACGCTGCTGCTGTTGCTGGGGCACTGGGGCATCGATCAGTTGGCGGATACCGCCGGCCCCGGGCTGGGGCGGCAAATCGTCAACGATTTCAAATTCACCGACGTTCCCATTGCCAGGATCGTCAGCACGGGCGTCGATTCGCTTGCCCGCGGACTGAATTTGCTGGCCAACGTGCTTCCCGACACCTCCCGGTTCGATGCCATCGAGGACATCGAGCAGGGCGTGAGCATCTCCGGCGACAGGCTGATGGGGGCGTTGACGGTGCTGGGGGGTTTTGGCGCTCCGGCCATCGTCCTGGCGTACCTGATCCTCCGCAACAAGGAGGTCGCTCCATGAGCCTGGCTCCAACCGTCCAGCGCCCCGCCACGGGCAAGTCCGCCGGCCGAATCGGCCTGGCGGCGCTGCTGATTGCGGCGCTCCTAGCGACCCGTTGGACCCGAGATCAGGCGATCGCCTACCACGATTCGATCCGCAACCGCTCCAGTTTGCCGGGCGCCGTCGCTTCAAACAACGACACTTCGCTCAGCTCGATGCCCAGCTTCGCCACCGCGCTGCTTCTGGGCGGCCTGCGCGGCCCGCTGGTCATGATCCTCTGGACCAGCAGCGAAAACCAAAAACAGCAGCGCGACCTCCAGGATTTCGACACCAAGGTGGAATGGATCCGCCTCCTCCAACCGGAGTTTGATACCGTCCACCTCTTCGAGATCTGGAACAAGGCCTACAACGTCTCCGTCCAGATGGCCAGCCTTCGCAACAAATACACGACCATTCTGGACGCCATCGATTACGGCCAGAAAGTTGAAAGGGAACGTCCCGACGACATCAACATCGTGACCGCGGTTGCCATGCTATATGGCGAGAAGCTGGGCACGAGCTCGGAGCACGTCTATTACCGCAGCCGCATCCGCCGCGAATCCCAAACCCTGATTCGCGCGACTTTCCCCGCCAGCCGCGCCGATGATTTCCGATCAGCGGCGGGCAAATGCGGGTGGACGGAAAAGGAGTCGCCCCTGGAGCCGAACGAGCAGAATCAGACCGATCGGGTCGTCATCGAGCCGATGATCGCCAGGCAACTGGAAAAGGATTTCACCGGCCCCGGCGTCGAGTATTCTCCTGAAACGCGCCGGGAGTCGCAGCAAAACGACCCGACTTGGCGCCGAATCCGGCTGGACCCGCTGCTGGACGAGAACGGCCGCATCCTCCCCGCGCTACTCGTGCCGCGCTATCCCCGCCCCGCCGATCTGCCGCCCTCACAACCCTGGTACGACGGCTCCCCGTTGCAGTTCCTCAAGCAATACGAACCCTTCCCCTACGGGATTTCCACGCTTGCCCTCGCCTACAACGATTACAAGCAGGCGCAGCTCTTGCAGATCCTTTGGCATCAACATCACATCCAAACCGGCGAAACCGTCGTTGACGCCAGGCCGGCGATCACCTTGAAGGATTGGGCCAAGGATGAATGGGAGCGCGGCCGGCGATTTGAATTGCACGCATGGACCCAATTCGTTCCCGAAAACGTCGATCCGCTTGCGCTGGAAGGTCCCACCGCCGATGTCGCTTTCGATGCGCCTACAACCGACCGCTTTGGCCATGACGCGGCGCTTTACAGCTATGCGCTGGCCGCCCGGCTGTTCCATGACGCCTTGGACGAATATCGTCGGCACATCGAAGCCTATAAAACCTTCTCATCCGTCTATTTCGTTCATGTGGACGATGCCATCAATGGCGAGCACCTCATGCGGGCCGACCACGATTACCTGGCGGCGGCCGACGCCGCGGGCGCCGAACGAACGCGATTGCTTCAATCCGCCGCCGATGAATATCGCGCCGCCATGGTGCACTTTGCCCTCACGGTCTTGAAGTTTTACGTGGACGACACAGTGATGGCGGAGGTTTATCCGCGGGACCCGCATACCGGCCAGCAGTACAATCGGGCGACCATCGAATCTTCCGATCCCAACACCTACTTGCAGACGCTTCGGGCCGTCGAGGAGGCCAACGTACGCTATTTCCTCGACCCGGATACTCACCAATATTCCCTTGCCCGAGACCCTTATCACGACGACCGGCAGGAGTATTTGACCCATATTGGCCGATGCAATTTGCGCATCAGGGCGCTGCTATCCCTCGGCATCCCGCCACGTTAGGCCCTGCGGCGGGCTTTGCCGCCCTCCCGGCGACTTTTTTGGGCCAATCCCCTATACTATGGGGACCCTTGAACTATCGGTCCTGACGGCAGTTGAGTATTTTCCGCGTCCGGCCGATAAGAGGGAAGAACCGTGCAGCCCCCGTGCCCAGGACTCAGGCGATCAATGGAGTTTTTGAAATGACAGTAGCCGATCAAGTGGACCGGCGTATGGCGGGCAAAAAAGCCGACGGCCGGCTCCAACGCGACCGCCTGAAAATGATGATGGTCATCCGGCGATTTGAGGAGCGGACGTATCAGGAATACACCCGCCCCGGCCAAAAAATCGGCGGGTTCTGCCATCTCTACAGCGGCCAGGAAGCCATCGCCGTCGGCACCGCCGCCATCTTCGATCCCTCCAAGGATTACCTCGTCAACGGCTATCGTTGTCACGGTCACAGCCTGGCGCTTGGCATGACCCCGCATGCGGCCATGGCCGAACTCTTCGGCAAGGCGACCGGTTGCTGCAAGGGCAAGGGCGGCTCCATGCACCTGTTCCAGGCGGAAGTCGGCAACAACGGCGGACACGGCATCGTCGGCGGACAAATCCCCCTCGGCGTTGGAATGGCGTTCGCCCAATGGTACAAAAAAACCGGCGGCGCCACCTTCTGTTTCATGGGGGACGGCGCGCTGAACCAGGGAACTTTCAACGAATCGCTCAACCTCGCCAGCCTCTACAAACTCCCCTGCATCTTCGTCGTCGAAAACAACGGCATCGCCATGGGAACCCAGGTCGATCGCGCCAGCGCGGAAAAAGACCTTACCAAACGCGGCGGCGGTTTTGCCATGCCCAATTACGCCATCGACGGCAACGATCTCGACGTCGTCATTGACGAGTTCTCCAAGGCCAAGGACCGCGCCGTCGCCGGCGGCGGACCCAGCTACGTTGTCGCCAACACCTACCGTTTCCGCGGCCACTCGATGTCCGACCCCCTGAAATACCGCTCCAAGGAAGAAGCCGATCGCGCCAAGCTCCGCGACCCGATCACCCTCTACGCCGACCGCCTCAAGCAAGCCGGCCTCGTCACCGACGCGCAGCTCCATGAAATGGACCAAGCCGTCGCCGAGGAAATCGACCAGGCCGCCACCCTCGCCGACGCCGATCCGTTCCCGGCGCTGGAAGACCGATTCAATGACGCCCTGGCGGAAAAATATCCGTTTGATCCGAGGTAATTGTAGAGGTCCAATGCCAGTCATCCAATTCAGGGAAGCTCTCCGCGACGCCATGATCGAGGAGATGGAGCGCGACGAAAACGTCTTCCTCATGGGCGAGGAAGTCGCCCAGTACAACGGCGCTTACAAGGTCTCCGAGGGCATGCTGGAAAAATTCGGACCCCGCCGGGTGTTTGACACCCCAATCAGCGAAGCCGCGTTTTCCGGGCTGGGCGTCGGCGCCGCCTGCTGCGGGTTGCGCCCCATCATCGAATTCATGAGTTGGTCCTTCACCCTCGTTTGCATGGATCAACTCGTCAACAACGCCGCCAACGTCCGCTATATGTCCGGCGGGCAATTCAAGGTTCCGGTCGTGTTCCGCGGCGGCAACGGCATCGCCCATCAACTCGGCGCTACCCACAGCCATCGAATGGAAGCGGTTTACGCCCGTGTTCCCGGCCTGATCGTCGTCTCGCCCAGCACGCCCTACGACGCCAAGGGCCTGCTCAAATCCTCCATCCGCTGCGACGATCCGGTCATCTTCCTCGAATCCGAGAAAATGCTCGCCGACAAGGGCGACGTGCCAGCCGAGGAATACCTCTTGCCCATCGGCCAAGCCAACGTCGAACGCGAAGGCGCGGACGTCACCGTCATCAGTTACGGCCGGCCGCTGCAGCGCGTCGTTCGCCCCGCCGTCGAGCATCTCCGCACCGATCACGGCATCGACGTCGAATTGATCGACCTGCGCACCCTGCGCCCCCTGGACGTCGAAACCATCGCCGATTCCGTCCGCAAAACCAACCGCTGCGTCATCGTCGATGAAGACTGGGGCTATTGCGGCATGGGCAGCGGCATCCTTTTCAAAATCCAGAAGCGGTGCTTCGACGACCTGGACGCACCCATCGAATACGTTCACAGCGACGAAATCCCCGTCCCCTTCTCGCATCCCCTGGAAGAGGCCATGCTCCCCAGCGTCGACCGCATCGTCAGCGCGGTCAAGGAAGCTTGCTACAGGTAAATCATCATGTCCGCAGACATCACCATGCCCCAGCTCAGCGATACCATGACCGAAGGCACTTTGGTCAAATGGCTCAAGAAGGAAGGCGAGCAGGTCAAATCCGGCGAGAAGATCGCCGAAGTGGAAACCGATAAGGCCGTGATGGAAATGGAGTCCTTCGACGCCGGGGTGGTCGCGGCGCTGGTCGTTCCCGAGGGCCAGAAGGCTGCCGTCGGCGCCCTGCTTGCGGTGATTGCCACCGGCTCGGAAAATCCCGCCGCGGTGAAAAAGGCCGCTTCCTCCCGCTCCCAGCCGCCGTCCGCGCCGGTTTCCCGGCAGGAGGTGGCGGCATCGCGCAAGCCGGCCCTGGCGGCGGCGTCCGGTTCGAATCTGGTTACTGCCGTCAGCGGCGAAATCCACGAGCCCGATGAAATCGGCCACGGCGCCACGCGACAGCGCCAGGCCGCGTTTCCGCCCCTGCCTCACCCGGATAACGGCGGCCGGCGGCTCCGCGTCTCACCCCTGGCTCGCCGCATCGCCGCCCGGCAGAACATCGATCTTTCCGCCCTCAGCGGCTCCGGCCCCGGCGGCAGAATCGTCAAGGAGGACCTCGTCAGCCCCGCCTCCCCGTCGTCGCCTCCTACGCCCCCGCCGGTGCTCACCGCCTCGCCCGTTCTCACCGGCGCTCCCGTGTTCCCCGCCGCGCCGATGCAAGCCGGCAATGGCCAGCAGCAGGTGATTCCCCTGACCAAAATGCGCTCCGCCATCGCCAGGAGCCTGCTCGCCTCCAAGCAGAACATTCCGCATTTTTACGAGACGATCGACGTGGACGTCGAAGACCTGGTGAATCTGCGCTTCAAGCTCAACGAGTTGCTAGAGCCGGAGAAAATCCGTCTGAGCATCGGCGATTTTATTTCCAAGGCGGTCGCTTCCGCCCTCCTGCGCCACCCGGCCGTCAATGCCACCTTCGACGGCACGGAGATCACCCGCTTCGGCGACGTGCATCTCGGCATGGCCGTCTCCATCCCCGATGGATTGATCGTCCCGGTCCTGCGGAACATCCATCTGATGGGCCTGAAAGAAATTCGCCAGCGCAGCGTGGACCTGGTGGACCGCGCCCGCGCCCAGCGGCTCAGGCAGGATGAAATGACCGGCGGCACGTTCACCGTGAGCAATCTCGGCACCTACGGTCTCCGCGAGTTCGCCGCGATCATCAATCCCCCGCAGGTCGGCATCCTCGCCGTCGCCGCCGCCGAAAAACGTCCGGTGGTCCGCGGCGATCAGATCGTTTCGCGAACGATGATGTCGTTGACGCTGTCAGCCGATCATCGCGTGGTCGATGGCGCCACCGCCGCGGAATTTCTCAAGACCCTCAAAACCCTGCTGGAACAGCCGGGGATGATGCTGGTGTGATTCAAGCGCAGAAGCCCCGGATGTACATCCGGGGCTACGCGAAGCGCAAACGATTTCTGTAATGGGTATTAATCGTCCTTGTGTTTTTCCCAGCGGATCAACCACAAAACCCGAGCCGCGAGGAAGGCGGCGACCAGGTAGCCCGCGGCGCCCAGGATGGATATTCCATGGATGGTGGGCGGAACCTGGTGAATCCATAGCAGGGCCGAGGCGATCAGAAGGGCGCTAGTGCACAAGCCGTACACCATTCGGTTGACGGATGTTTCCAGCGGCGGGTGTTTGATACGAACGGCGAAATGCCCCGATTGCAGTTGTTCCAGCAGGTTGTTGAAGCCGCGCGGGATGGATTCGGCCAGTGATTCCCAGTCCCGGCGCAGGCGCTTCGCCTTGCGCAGCCAGGTCTCCGGGGAAAACTGCTGGAGGACGAACTGACGCTGAAACGGCTCCAACAACTCGGCCAGATTGAAACTGGCGTTGAGCCCCTTGGCGGTTCCCTCGAGGATGATCAGGCATTTGATCAGCATGGAAAGCCGGCTGGGCATGAAGAGGTTGTACTCGTGCATGATACGAGTGACCGAGGTGAGGGCGCCGCCGATATCGAAGTGATCGACCGCCTGCGTGCCGTATTGAGCGAACACTTCCATCAGGTCGGCGCTGAGGCCGCCGCGGTCCAGATTGGCGGGGGCTTTGCTGATGACGGCGATCACCTCGGCGAGCCGCGGCGCGTCGCGGTCGCCGGCGGCGAGCAGGATCTCCACGATTTTCTCTCGCAAGTCATCGTCGATCCGGCCGACCATCCCGCAATCCAGTATTCCAACCCTGCCCTTGTCGAGGACAAGAATATTTCCAGGATGCGGGTCGGCATGATAGAACCCGTCGCGGAAGATCATCTGCACGAAAACGCCGGCGCCCTGACGAGCCAATGCTTCGCAGTCAATTTGCCGGTGATGCAATTGCGCCATGTCCCCCACGCTTGTCCCTTTGAGCAGTTGCATCGTCAGCACGCGGCCGGTGGTCAGGTCGGCGTACGGCTTGGGGAAGACGACGGTGTCGTCGGCCGCGAAGTTCTGGCGGAATTGCTGAAGGTTGCGCATCTCGCGGCGGAAATCCAGTTCGCGCATCAACGTCTGGCGAAACTCCCGCACCACGGCCACCGGCTGGTAGCGCTTGAATTCCTCCTGCCGCTCGGCCAGCGCCGCCAGGCTGGACAGGATGTTCAGATCGCGGCGTATCGTGCCTTCGATGCCGGGATGCTGCACCTTCACGACGACCGCTCTGCCGTTGGGCAGCTTGGCGCGGTGGACCTGTCCGATCGACGCCGATGCCATCGCGTCGCGATCGAATTCGAGAAAGCACTCCGTGATCGGCCGTGACAATTCCTTCTCGACCGTCGCGACGGCGACATCGGGCGGATCGGCGGGCGTGCCGCTCCGCAAGTGCGACAACTCGCGAGCCACTTCCGGCCCGACCAGGTCGGGACGGGTGCTCAGCACTTGTCCAAGCTTGATGAAGGTTGTGCCGAGGTCCGTTAGCGCCATCCGCATGCGGACGGGGAAAGGCTGGTCGGTCAGATGCTCGCCGGTGTGGCTCGTGAGCAACCGGCGGATCGGCCCCCACTCGGTGCCGCTCAGCCATCCCGCAAGCCCGTACTTGATGAGTACCCGCGCCACTTCAGAAGCGCGGGCGACATCCCCGGGAATTTGGGCGGCAGATTGCAGTTGCATGGCCTGGTACGCGAAATGCTACCGACTAGCCGCCTTACGGGCACCGCCGCTTCGCCTGCTCTTTGCGGCCCGCGTTCCTCCGGCAGCCTTGGCTTGGCTTGGTTTGTCCTTAACGATCTCCAGGTTGAAATTCTTGAGCACCTTGCGGACCGCGATCTCGACCTTCTTCTCCAGCGCCTTTTGTGCCTGCGTTGACCGCCG
Organism: Tepidisphaeraceae bacterium; assembly: GCA_050011595.1. Taxonomy (GTDB): domain Bacteria; phylum Planctomycetota; class Phycisphaerae; order Tepidisphaerales; family Tepidisphaeraceae; genus PALSA-1353. The sequence goes on along the minus strand of JBEKIV010000012.1, from coordinate 8,828 downwards.
CTGCAACTCTTTGACCAATCTTCTGCCCTCCTCCTCGGAAATTTTGGATTTATCGACGAACTCCTCTGTTGTCTTGCGGATCGCGTCCTTCGTCAGGCTCGCCAGTCCCAGGCCGCAAAGCAGCGCCCTACTGATTAAGTCACTCATCGGAAGCTCCTTTCAAATGCTCACAGAGGCGGGCCGACAACGTGTTTGCTCACGAACCAGACCTGCGCCTCGCTCGTCCGGATAACGTTACTAACGAGAATATCGTTGGTTGCGTCGTCACCTTCGCGGGCGGCCTGCGCCGCCATGGTGCGCGCCTCTTTCAGCACGATTTCGTGGGCGTGCAGCAGGCGCGCGATCTGCGTGGACGCCTCTTCGCATCCCTTTGGCGGGAATGGGATGAGGGTTGTCTCCGCAACATCCGCCGCCATGGCGATGCTGACGCCGCCGAGTTGCATGATCCGCTCGGCGATCAAATCCACCAATTCGCTCTGCTCGCCAAAGTGCTTGTCGAACAACAGGTGCAGCTGATAGAAGGTTGCGCCGGATACCTGCCAGTGGTGCTTTTTATACAGATCGCGGAGTGTCATGGTATCCGCGAGCAGTTGATTCAGATTATCCACGCTTTCGCGGCGCGCACTCTCGGCAAGCGCCAGGGGCATTGGGACAATTGATCCAAACGCCTGAATTTCCGTGGCTTGCTCACCCGTGCGGGTCGCCGCCGTATGAACTGCCTTTGTGTTTCCTGACCCTTTCATATTTTGCTCCTGAAATAGTTGGGGACGATAGGAATTCGAATGGCCTCCCAATCGCGGTCACTGAAAATCCGCCGATGTTCCGGAGTCATTCGTCCTCCATTGTCGCGACGATTCGTTTCGAGCCTTCAATAGGCCACGCCGTGGCCTGGCCATCAATTGTACCTCCGATCTGGGCCCAATAGGCAACCCTGCCCGTTTGCACGTCAACCCCGACGCGAGCGCGGGACGGTTCAAGCCATGGCCGCATTGCCGCTTTCGTGCCGGGAGGGCGTCTTCAGGGAACGGAGCCTGAAGGATAGTGCAATGGCAAAGACCCCGTAAATGATGGCATAGATACCGATCATCCACAGCACCGCCAAAGCGCCGGCGCCCGGCCGAATGGCAACAAGCACGCCGAAGAGAATCGAGCACGCGCCGCCCAGGATGAGCATCCACTCGTTTGCGATCAAAGCGCGGAGTCGGATGGCCGCCATGATTTCCACGATTCCGCGAATAATCGACCATGCGGCAATGAGAGCCAAAAGTGCGAGGGCGGTAAGCGCGGGCCAGAAGAACGTACCGATGCCGGCGACAATGCCGACAAGCCCGATCAGGATCATCTGCCACCAGACCTTGCCGCCGACGTTGGTTCCAATGGCAACGGCCATCACCCCGTCGAAGATGGCATAGAATCCGAAAACCAAAATCAACGACGCGAGCGTGATGCCGGGCCAGGCGAATGCCAGGACTCCGAACAAAACGGCGCACAAGCCTCGCAGCAAGATAATCCACCACTTCCGAGCAATAAAGTGCAGCATAAATGCCTCCATGAAGGAAAATATGTTGGAAAATCCAGCGACACTGGCGTCACGCTAATCCTCGGATCCCTTGTTGGTCAACGGAGAATATTGGAAGCAAATGAGCGTCATTTCTATCCGGCGAACCCGCGTTGTAGAATCCCTTTGTGGAAATCCGCTACGACATGGTCAGTTGTTACGTCGCCCGCACCACCGCCGATGGAACCGCGCACGAGTTTCTCCAGCTTCGTCGGCGCAAGGACGATTTCATGGGGGGAACTTGGCAGGCGATTTACGGCCAGAGCGAGAAGGGCGAAACGCCGGTGGCGGCCGTGCTGCGGGAATTGAAGGAGGAGGCCGGGCTGGTTCCCGCGGAGCTTTATCGGCTCGATCAGGTCAGCGTATTCTACGTCGCTTCCACCGACACGATGTGGCACTGCATTCCCTTCTGCGCCATCGTCACGCGGCAACAGCCGGTCGTCCTCAATGATGAACACGATGACCACCGTTGGGTGCAGGTTGCGGATGTCCAGAGATTGTTCACCTGGAAGGACAATCGCGACGCCATCGCGGATATCCAGGGCTATATACTGGTTGACAGCCTGGCCAAGCCCCACCTGCGGATTCCGCTGCCAGCGGGCAATTGTTAAGAATTATTAACAATCATTGTTCGGCCCAACGCCGGGCACGCCCGGCAGCTACAGGGGAATATGGTATATTCATAGCCGATGACCCAGACCGCAACCTCATCGCGTCACGGCCCCAAACCCGACAGCCGGGAATCGTTTCGCCTGGCGGCGATCGACGTGGGGTCCAACAGCATTCACATGATCGTCGGCCAAGCCGATGCCGACGGTGGGATCACGACGCTCTGGCGGCTCAAGGAGCCGGTGGGGTTGGGGAGGCTCAGCTTTCCATCGCGGCGGCTGACGGCGGATGCCATGAACCGCGCCCTCACGGTGCTGGAGCGTTTCCAGAAGGCGGCGCAACAGCGCCAGGCGGAGAAGATCGTCGCCGTCGCCACCAGCGCCATTCGCGAGGCGGAAAACGGCGGCGATCTCATCGAACGCGTTCGGCGGGAGCTTGGCCTGTACGTCCGCGTGGTCAGTGCCCGGGACGAGGCGCGGCTGATTTACCTGGCGGCGCGGCATGCGTTGCCGCTGCGGTCCCAGCCGCATCTCATCGTCGACATCGGAGGCGGCAGCGTGGAATTCATCGTCGGCGACGACAGGCAGGCCGCCCTGCTGGAGAGCCGAAAGCTCGGCGCCGCGCGAATGACGGCGCAATTCGTCAAGTCAGACCCGATCAGCGAGGAGGATCGTCGCCTGCTTCTCAAGCATTACGACCGCGAGCTTTCGCCGCTGATGGCGCAGATCGAGGCGCTCAGGCCGGTCAAGGCGATCGGCACGAGCGGAACGCTGGAAACTCTGGCGACGATGTGCGGCTCCGAGCCGCCCCACAACGGCGACGCGGGCGATCACCAGGTCATTGAAAAATCCCGCTTCGAAAAACTTCTGGCCGAGCTTCTGGAAAGCCGCGCCAAGGACCGCGCGCGAATCCGCGGGCTGGACGATGAGCGCAAAGACCAGATCGTCGCCGGCGCGGTCCTCGTCAGCGAGTTGTTCCGCCGGCTGCGGCTCAAGCGGATCGAAATCTGCCCGTCGGCGCTTCGCGAGGGAATTTTGCTGGACTATCTGTCGCGGCATTTGCCGGACCTGGCGATCCGCCGGCAGCTTCCCGATCCCCGGCGGCGCAGCGTGATCGACCTGGCCCGCCGCGCCAATTGGCACAAGACCCACAGCGAGCAGGTGGCCCGAATCTGCATGAAGCTTTTCGACGAGCTTCGGCTCCTGCACGGCATGAGCGCGGCGGAACGCGAACTGATCGAATATGGCGCGCTGCTGCACGACATCGGCTTCCACATCGGCCACGACAGCCACCACAAGCACAGCATGTACCTGATTCTGCACGGCGACCTGAGGAATTTCTCGGATGACGAGGTGAAAGTCGTCGCCAACATCGCCCGCTACCACCGCAAAGCCACGCCGCACCGCAAACACGACGCCTACGCCACGCTGCCGGCCCGCCTGCGCCGGGTCGTGGACGTGGGGGCGGCATTCCTGCGCCTTTCCGATGGGCTGGACCGCAGCCATAGTTCGGTCATCCAGGACCTTCGTTGCAAAATCGAGAATAAAAAGGTGAAATGCACCCTCACCGCGCGCTCCGATGCCGAGTTGGAAATCTGGGGCGCCCGACGAAAGCGGGACTGGTTCGAGGAAGTCTTCGGCCGGCCGATTTCCTTCGAACTGGCGAAAAGATGACCGCCATGGATTCGCTGCTGACTCCGCACCACTTTCCGGGCAAGCTGATCGTCGTCGAGGGAATCGACGGATCGGGCAAGAGCACGCAACTGCAATTGGCGATGCGATATCTCCAGGCCAAGGGATTGCGGCCCTTTTCCACGGAATGGAACAGCGCGGACCTGGTCAAGACGGTGACCAAGCGGGGCAAAAAGAAAATGTCCCTCACGCCGATGACTTTTTCCCTGTTGCACGCGACGGATTTCGCGCACCGGCTGGTTCACAACATCCTGCCGCCGCTGAAGGCGGGAATGATCGTCCTGGCCGACCGGTACGTTTACACGGCGTTTGCCCGCGACGTGATCCGCGGATGCCAGCGCGATTGGGTGCGGCGCGTCTATCAGTTCGCTCCGCGTCCGGACCGGACGTTTTACTTCAACGTTCCCATCGGCGTCAGCGTTTCGCGGCTCCTTTCCGGCCGCGCCAAGCTCAAGGAATATGAGGCCGGAATGGACCTGGGACTGGCTCCCGATCTGGTCAGCAGCTTCCGCTTGTTCCAGGGCCGGATTCTGGAAGAATACCAAAAGATCGTCGCCGAATACGGCCTGACGGAAATCGACGCGACCCAAAGCATCGGCGAACAACAACAGATCGTGCGGAATCTTATTGATGAGACGCTGGAGGATTATAAGGCGGTGCCGGTGACACAATTGACGTGAGCGCGTCAATTGTCAATTGTCAATTATCAATTGTCCATTGCTAAAAGATTATGTCGTTGGATACTGAAAACAGTCCGTTCCGTTACATGGGCCATGCGATGCCGTACCTCCCGCGCGACGGATGCACGGGCAAGCTGATCGTCATCGAAGGGACCGACGGCTGCGGCCGAAGCACGCAGGCTATTTTGCTTAAAGAATGGCTGGAAGTGCAGGGGTATGCGGTCATCGACACGGGCTGGACGCGGAGCAAACTCGTCGGCAAGGCCATCACCGATGCCAAGCAGGGCCATTCGCTGCATCGGCTGACGTATTGCCTGATGTATGCCACCGACCTGGCCGACCGCATGGAGTATCAAATCATCCCCGCGTTGCGCGGCGGGTTCATCGTCCTGGCGGATCGATACATCTACACGCTGCTGGCCCGCGGCGTCGTGCGCGACGCGGACAAGGGCTGGCTCCGCGACCTCTTCAGCTTCGCGGTTCAGCCCGACCTGGTTTTTTATCTTCAACTTGGCGTCGAACAGCTCGTCCCGCGAGTCCTGGAAGCGGGGAAAATGAACTATTGGGAGAGCGGCCTGGACATGAGCTGGGGGGACGATCTTTTCGACAGCTTCGTCGCCTATCAGGGCGAATTGATCCAGCAGTTCGACGTGATGGCGGAGGAATTCGCCTTTCACTGCGTAGATGCCCGGCAAGACCCGCGAGCCATTCAGCGGCAACTCCGCCAGGCCGTCACGGCATATCTCGAAAGCAGCAACTATTCCGCGCCCGGGGCCATTCCGGGGGAAAAGTGAGTGCTGGGTCAATTTGGAATATTTTTGTAATTGCGGCGGGAATGGGAGCAATACGGCGGGCAAGCCCGCCGGCTACACGGGAGAAAGGGACGCACTGCTGAAGTTTCGAATTTCCCGGCGCGCCGGGACTCACCCCATCGCCAGAAACATCGTGAACATCGCCAGCCAGACGATATCCAGAAAATGCCAATATCGCGCGGCGAACTGCACGCCCATGTAGTTCTCGTGGTCGTATTTCCGCCGCCTCGCCCGCCAGGTCACGATGGCCAGGGCGACGATTCCGCCGAGCAGGTGAAGCGCGTGGACCACGATCAGGAAGAAAACCAATCCATACATGGAGACCTGGACAGGTTGTCCGGGCGCCGCGGCGGCGTCGGCATGGGCGCGGAAGGCGCGATGCTGCTCAAGCACCTGCGCCATGCAGGGAGATTGCACCCCAAGGAACAGCAGCGCGATTGCCGAGGTGACGTAGAGATATTTCAGGCAGGTTGCCAGCCGCTCCAGGCGAATGGCGGCGACGGCGCGATGGATCGTAAAACTCCCGGCCAGCAGCACCGCGGTGCTTCCCCAGGCCCAAGCGGGCATGTGAATCGGCTCGTCGGAGATCCTGCCGAAGAAATGCAGGCGCATCAGCACGTACATCAACAGGCTGGAGGCGAACAGCATCCCCAGCGCCGCCAGCACCAGCCACAGCCCGATCGCCGATGCCCGCGGCGGGACGTGAAATCCGCTTTTGGTTCCGTTGGCCACGGCAATCATGGACTCTTAACCGCCATCGGCGTCGGCTTTATCTGCGGCTCGTAGCTGTGCGAATCGAGCAGCGCCAATCCGATGAACAGCGACACGAAGAATAGCGCCGTGATGAGGATCAGGCCGTTGAACGGACTGTCCCATCTCAGGTGCATGAAGTACATCGTCACCAATCCGCCCTTGATGACCGCGATCAGCAGCGCCGCCCAGATATTCGCCTGGCCCAGGTCCACCTTCGACACGGCGACGGTGATGACCGTGAAGAGGATCAGCAATCCATACACGCCCGCCAGCGTCCGCCGGGGGACCGCGTGAACTCCGTGCGGAGCGTTCGGCCCCGCGTCATCCGCCACCGGCGCCGGAATGTCGTTGGAATGTGTCAGGCTCATAGCTCTTCCGTTAGTGAATCAAATACAACAGCGGGAACAGGAATATCCAGATCAAATCCACCAGGTGCCAATACAGCCCCACCAGGTCCACCGGGGTGAAATATTCCGAGCTGAATTCGTTCCTCAGCGAGCGCATCAGAATCCAGGAGATCAAGCCCATTCCCACGATCACGTGGATGCCGTGCAGGCCCGTCATCAGGAAATAGCAACTGAAGAACGTATTCACCCGCCACTGGTCGGAAGCGGAAAGCTGGCGGTAGCGCTCATCCCGCTGCTCCTCGTCGGTGGGCTTTTGGTCCGACTCCTTGCTGGGCGGCTGCTTCTGGATCGACTGGCTGAAGGAGTCATAGAACCGGGGCTTGATCTGGCTGACGTTCACGCCGGTGTTGGCGTCATCGGCCATCGCCGCGGGGCTGGGGGCGGGCGGGGGAATCTGAATCGCCGGCTGAGTCGTCGGCTGGGCGGGCGGCGGCGTGGCGTACGAGGCGTCGTTGTCGCCGTTGTATTTGTTCCACGAGCCGACCCACACGTGTTCATCCCATTTCGCGCTGTACTCGATGGTCTTGACCCCCAGAAACCCCGCCGCCCCCATCAGCGTCATCACCAGGCAACTGATCAGCAGTTTCTTCTGATTCAACTGCGCGGCGCGCACGCCCCAGGCCATCGTCAAGCTGCTGGTGATGAGAATGACGGTATTGATGGCGCCCCACTTGGTGCTGAGGTATGCCTCGGCGGCGAACTTGAACACCAGCGGATGGTTGTGCCGGTAGATCGAATACGCGCAGAACAATCCGCCGAACATCAGGATTTCCGTGCCCAGGAAGATCCACATCCCCAGCTTGGCGGAGGTGAACTGCTGCTCGGGCGTATCGAAATGATGCGCCAGATGCGGGTCGTGATGCATCTGTCCGTGGGCGGAAATTTCCGTTGATGCGGTGCTCATGCGTCGTTTTTTCCTAATGCGTCACCGGCCTGGTTCGGTCCGCCGCCGGGCCGCCCGGCCCGACGGGCTGGGGCTTGCGCGGCACCCAGCCCTCAATCGACGGGTCATATTCCCAGGCGGCCAGATTGTACGGATCGTCCACGGCGGGCGGCGTCGGGAAATTGTCGTAGGGCGGCGGCGAGGGGCAATGCCATTCCAACGAGTTCCCGCCCCACGGATTGGCCGGCGCCTTCTTGCCCCACAGCAATGCCGACAGCCAGTTCAGCGCCACGATGATCAGCGAGATCGCCATGATGTACGAGCCGATGGTGGAGGTCACGTGGTACGGCTGGAATTCCGCGGGATAGGTCGCCCATCGCCGGGGCGAGCCGTGCGCCCCCATCACGAATTGAGGGAAGAACGTGGTGTTGAACCCGATGAACAGCAGGATGGCCGCCACCCGGCCCCAGGTCGGGTTGCACATCTTCCCGAACATCTTGGGAAACCAGTGATACATGCCGGCCAGGAATGCGAACACCATGCTGCCCACCATCACGTAATGGAAATGGGCGATGACGAAATAGGTGTCGTGCAGCGGCACGTCGGTCGCCAACGCCCCCAGGAACAGGCCCGTCAGCCCCCCGATCGTGAACAGCAGAATGAACCCCATGGCGAACAGCATCGCCGGCGTGAACCGGATCGAGCCGCGATACAACGTCCCCAACCAGTTGAACACTTTCACCGCCGACGGGATCGCCACGCTGAAAGTCAGCAGGCTGAAGATCGAATCGACCAGGTTGGATTGCCCGGCGACGAACAGGTGATGTCCCCAGACCAGGAATCCCAAAAGCGCCAGGGCCACCGAACTGAGCGCGATGAAGCTGTATCCGAAAATATGCTTGCGGCTATGGACGGAAATGACCTCGCTGATCACCCCCATCGCCGGCAGGATCATGATGTACACCGCCGGGTGCGAATAGAACCAGAAGAAATGCTGGAACAGCACCGGATCGCCCCCCAGCGACGAATCGAATATCCCCACGTGCAGCAACCGCTCGGCAACCAGCAGCAGCAGCGTGATCGCCAGCACCGGCGTCGCCAGGACCTGGATGATGCTGGTGGCGTACAGCGCCCACAAAAACAGCGGCATGCGGAACCAGGTCATCCCCCTTGGCCGCAGCGTATGGATTGATGCGATGAAATTCACGCCGGTCAGAATCGAGCTGAACCCCAGGATAAACGCGCCCAGCACGCCGGCGACCATTCCGTCCTCGGCTTTGGACGTGCTGAAGGGCGTGTAGAACGTCCACCCGGTATCCAAACCGTATCCGAAGGGCAGGTGAATGTTGAACGCCGTCCGCAGAATCCCGCCCATCAGGATCCAGGTGAACAGAATCGCGCCCCCGAAATAGATGTAAAGGCTCAGCAGGTTGAG
>JBEKIV010000011.1:0-31928 GCA_050011595.1 Tepidisphaeraceae bacterium | reverse complement strand
TGTGACCTTTCAGGGAGTCAGGAAGCTGGAGTTTTAGTTTTCGTTTTCGTTTTAGTTTTAGTTTTGTTTCGTTCCGTCCAAACAAACTGCCGCCTTGAGATTAACAGGGGCCGGCGGTTTCATGCAACAGCCCCGGGGCTACAAAGTGGCCTTGACGACGGCCTGGGCATCGCCAATTATTTTTTCGGCTTTTAGGCGGTCGGGAGCTTCAGCAATAATGCGCATGATCGGCTCGGTGTTGCTGGGGCGTGCGTGGAGCCAGGCGAGGGGGAAATCGACGCGGATGCCGTCCTGGGTGTCGATTTTCTCGGACGCGTAATGGGATTTGAGGGCCTCGACGACGCGTTGGGCATCTTCACGGCGGCAGGGGAATTTGGTTTTGACGATCTGGTAGCGAGGGATCTGAGCGACGAGTTGGCTGATGGAGAGGTTGGAGGCGGCCATGAGCTGAAGGACGTAGGCGATGGCGACCAGGCTGTCGCGGCCGGGAACGATGCGGGGGTCGATCACCCCGCCGTTGCCCTCGCCGCCGATGGCCGCGCCGCTGGCGAGCATGGCCTGAATGACGTTTGCTTCGCCGACGGGGGTGCGGATAACGCGGCTGTTGTGGGCGGCGGCGATGTCGTCGAGCATCCGGCTGGAGGAGAGGTTGGCGACGGCGATGCCGGGGCGGCGGGAGAGAATCCATTTCGCACACAGCGCCAGGGAATACTCCTCGCCGATGTAAATGCCGTTTTCATCGACGACGGCGAGGCGGTCGGCGTCGGGGTCCTGTGCGAAGCCGACGGCGGCGTGTTGGCGGCGAACTTCGTCGGACAGGCCGGTGAGATTTTTCTCGGTGGGTTCGGGCTCGTGCGGGAATCGGCCGTCAGGCGTGGAATTCAAATGAACGAGCTGGCATCCGAGCTTGCCGAGGAGCGTGGCGGTGGCGACGCATCCGGCGCCGTTGACGCTGTCGAGAACGACTTTGTAGCGTCGGGAGGAGATGCCGAGCACGTCAACGTGCTCGAGAACGCGCTTGACGTGCAGAGCGTGGGTCTGGGTGTTGCGGAGAAGGGGGAGGAGATTCTCGACGAGGACGTAATCGGCGTGATCGTCACGGTAAAGATCGGCGATGGCCTGAGCGTCGGCGGCAGGAGGGGGGACGGCGTCACGGTTGAGGAATTTCAGGCCGTTCCATTCGATGGGATTGTGGGAAGCGGTGGCGATGACGCCGGCATCGGCGCTGAGGTGTCGAACCATCATGGCGACGCCGGGGGTGGAGACGACGTCGAGGTCGATGACTTCCAGGCCGCTGGCGAGGAGGGCGGAGACGGCGGCGTCGCGGACCCAGGTTCCGCTGGGTCGGCTGTCGCGGCCAAAGACGACCTTCACGCGTGCGGCGGCGGGGGACTGCCGGGTTTTGAGGAAGGCGGCGAAGGCGGCGGCCATGCGGGAAACGACCAGCGGCGTCAACGATCCGCCGATGGTTCCGCGCATCCCGGAGATGCCTATCATTAGGTCTGATTGCATTGGCGGCGCATTATGGATTTGCCCGCGTGTATGGCAAGAGATATGCTGGAAAACTCGAAATCCGAAATCCGAATGACGAATTAAGCCCGAAATCCGAATGACGAAACGGTCTTCATTCGGTCATTCGTCATTCGGATTTGATTCGTCATTCGGGTTTCGGATTTCGGATTTTTTACCTTATGGATCGCAACGACCTGAATAAACGTCTGCCGTCGGTGGTCGATGCGCTGGTGAAGAGCATCGTGGGGGAGCCGCGCATGCAACACCTGAACCGGGTGTTCTTGCCGAGCCGCGATGCGATCGTCCAGACGATTGAATTGCTGCGGCAAATCATCTATCCGGGCTACTACGGGCAGCAGGGACTGACGAGCCAGAACGTGTCGTACCGGATGGGGGAACTGCTGATCGAGGTGACGGACCTTCTTTATGAGCAGATTCGATGCTGCCTGCGATATAAACGGCAGTTGCCCGGCTCGGACGGGGACGCTGATAAATGCGAGGAATGCGATCGGGAAGCGGTGCGAATCGTGGCGAGCTTTTTCGATCGGCTGCCGGCGGTGCGGGAAATGCTGGCGGAGGACGTGCAGGCGGCGTTCGACGGCGATCCGGCGGCGCAAAGCACGGATGAAACGATCTTCTGCTATCCGGGATTGCTGGCAATCACGGTGCAGCGGGTGGCGCATGAGTTTTTCAAGCTGGAGGTGCCGCTGTTGCCGCGCATCATGACGGAGTATGCGCATGGGCTGACGGGGATCGACATCCATCCGGGCGCCAAACTGGGGCGAAAATTCTTCATCGATCACGGCACGGGCGTGGTGATCGGGGAGACGACCCAGATCGGCGATAACGTGAAGATTTACCAGGGCGTGACGCTGGGAGCGCTGGCGCCGGCGTTTGGGCAACTGCTGCGCGGACAGAAGCGGCATCCGACGATCCACGATAACGTGACGATCTATTCCGGGGCGACGATCCTCGGCGGCGAAACGGTGATCGGAGAGGGATGCACGATCGGGGGCAACGTGTTCATCACGGCCAGCGTGCCGAAATTCAACCAGGTGAGCGCCGATCCGCCGAAGCTGAAGTACCGGGATCGTCGGGCGCGGGGGAAGGGGGATTTCAGTTTTGTGCCGGATTTTCAGATTTGAAGTCGGGGGGAGGCCCGGCGGAGCAAGCTCCGCCGGCTTTGGTGAGAGGATTTGTTGTGCCGGGGCGGCGCGTGGTGCGGGGACAACGGAGGCGTGTTGATTTTTTGCAACAGGCCGGATCGTTGGCGTCGCCAAGGACTAAAATAGGGCTGGTTGATGGTGTAATGGCGGATGGCACTGGATTTGAAATGGCAACGGCATGCGTTGGCGTGGATTCATCGCGATTCTGGCAATGGCACTGGCGGGATGTGCGTCGCAGCCAAGCGGCGTTGCTCCGGTGCAACAGGCCAGATCGTATTCACCGGCATCGGCTGCGGCGCTGGCGTTTGACCCGCCGGTGTTGGCGGGGATGCCGCGGTTGGACCTGTCGCGGGATGGGCGGGGGCCGGCGGCGTTCGCGGGATTTGAGGAAGGGACAACCACCTATTATTTCCTGCAAACGGACGACTGGTATTCTGATTTCGCGGGGGGATGGCATGGCCGGGGCGGCAATTCAGATGATTATCAACGCCAGGCGGTTAGCCAGACGTTCGGAATTTCCTACCATTAAGTAACCGGTTCCGGTTCAAAATGGGGTGTTGTAAGCCGCTTTTCTTCTTGCATTAAACCTGCCGGTAGGCGATATTATTTTAAGTCTGTTTCCCATCGTGCGTTAACTTCAACTCGAGGGAGCCATGGCTACCATCACGAAGAAGGAATTAATAGACCGGATCGCCGATAACGCATCTCAGCGGCGTGTGCAGGTAAAACGGGTCGTCCAACAGTTCCTTGACGAGATCGTGAATGAGTTGGGCAAAGGCAACCGGCTGGAATTCCGAGACTTCGGCGTTTTCGAGACCAAAGTCCGAAAAGCGCGAAAGGCCCAGAATCCCAAAACCCTGGAGCCGGTTGAGGTCCCGGAGAAGCAAACGGTCAAATTCAAAGTCGGACGGCTGATGAAGCAGAGGCTGGCGAAAATGAGTGGGTCGGCCATGAATGATGGGGCGGGTAACGTCGCCGATGTTGCTGACGCCGGCAAGGACGATGACGAGGAATAGTCCGGCGGCTGGATTGACGGCGGATTCGTTCGACGCAGTTGTGGAGAACGAGTTGTCGGGGCTGGCGGAGTCGGGGCTGCTTCGGCGTCGCCGGCTGGTTCGGCCGATCGACGCGGTTCATGTCGAGATCGACGGGCGGGTTTGCGTCAATTTCTGCTCGAACAATTATCTGGGTCTGACGCATCATCCGCGCGTGGTGGGGGGTTTGCGGATTGGCGCCGAGAAATTCGGCGCCGGGGCGGGGGCGGCGGGATTGATCAGCGGGTTCTCACCGCAGCACGCGGCCGCGGAAGCGGCGATCGCGCTGTGGAAAAGCACGGAGGCGGCGGTGCTGCTTCCCAGCGGGTATCAGGCGAACCTGGCGGCGGTGCAGACGCTGGCGGCGCTGGGGAAATCGCGCGGAGGCTCAGTTCGATTCCTCATCGACAAGCTGGCTCACGCATCGCTGCTGGATGCGGTGCGCGGTTCCGATGCGCCTTGGCGCGTGTTTCCCCACAACAACATGGTGAAGCTGGGGCGATTGCTGGAACGGACGGAGGAGAAACAAATTCAAGTGGTGGTGACGGAATCGATTTTCAGCATGGACGGAGACGAGGCGGACCTGGCGGGGCTGGATCAATTGAAAAGAGCCAGGCCGTTCGTGTTGCTTCTGGACGAGGCGCACGCGAGCGGAGTTTACGGCCGGGACGGCGCGGGATTGGCGGCGGAGCGCGGGCTTGCGGAAATGGCGGACGTTTTCGTGGTGACGTTTTCCAAAGCGGCGGGATGCGTGGGGGGCGCGATTTGCGCCAAGGGAAATTTCTGCCGGGCGGTTTTGAATTTCGGGCGCGCCTATGTTTTTTCGACGAGCATTCCCGCGGCGACGGCGGCGAGCATCGAGGAGGCGATCGGCGTGATGCGCGACGAGCCGGGGCGGCGGGATCGGGTGAGGGAATTATCGCGGAGGTTTCGCGCGGCGCTGCGGGGAAAGGGCCGGGACGTGGCGGGAGGGGATTCGCCCATCGTGCCGATCATCGTGGGTTCGGAGTCGGCGGCCATGGAGATGTCGGAACGGCTTTTGGACAGGCAACTGCTGGTGGGGGCGGTTCGGCCGCCAACGGTTCCGCGCGGGACAAGCCGGTTGCGCGTGACGCTGAGTTGCGAACACACCGAAATTGAAATTGCCAGGCTGACCGAGGCGTTGGCGCAATTTTAATTAGGACAACGGCTGCTGATTGCCCGGGCGGTTTCCCGGCACCGACCGCAGAATGGTGGAGCCATCAGGGGAGGAAAGAGTGTCCACAACACGGCGGACGGTTCGTCCGGCCAGATCGGGAGAAGGATCCTCAACGGGCAGTTCTTTGAGCAGATTGAGGATATGCTTAACTTTTTGCATGCGCTGGGGTTGTGGGTCGGCGAATTTCACAAAGACTCCGCTGTCAGAGGGATTAGCGGCTTGGCGGTCCAGAAACAAATCAACGGCTTGGGCGTCCTCGTGGTTGAGTTTTTTCTTCTGCATAAACATCCCCTCGATTTTGGGGGCGGCCGGAAAACCGCCTGACCGCATTTTCCACCCGTGTTGGCCGCACGGGCGTAAGTCCATGAGCAGGAAATATATATGAACTGCGACCAGGGGCACAACAAGCTTTCACATCACGCCTTTGCGATGCATTGCAGCAATCGAAAGGTGATGCCTGCTCCAGTTCCTACGAATCAAACGATCCCTGGTTCAGCAATCTCCAGCGATCTGCGAAAAAAGCGACCGCCGCGTGCAATCTAGATTTTACCGTCCCCAGCGGGATTGCAAGCATTTCTCCGATTTGTTTGTATGAAAATTGATGGAAATACGATAGCAATAGGATCTCGCGGAAGTTAGCGGGCATCTCCATGACGGTTTTTTGGACCAATTCCTGGAGTTCGCCTCGTTCCATGTGCGCGCTGGGTCCGGGATTGGCGCTTTTCATCAGATCGATGAATTCGCCGCTGTCTTCGTTGGCGGGATTGATGGCGGCCTGAAGCTGATTGGCCGGGCGCCGCGCCTGGGCGCGGAGATAATCGCGGGCCTTGTTGGCGGCGATGGTAAAAAGCCAGGGGCGGAACCGGCGCTGGGCATCGAACTGATGTGCACTTTGATGAACTTGTAGAAAAGATTCCTGAAAGAGATCTTCGGCGGCGGCGCGGTCGCCGACGAAGCGGATGAGAAAATGGAACAGTTCGCGCTGATAGCGTTCGACGAGCCGAGAGAAGCTGGAACGATCGCCGCGCCGATAAGCGGCCAGAAGCATCTCATCGGTCGGCGCGGAGGATTTATTTGCCTGGCGCAAATTGGCTGAGTGCGCGCTGGGGAACTTATCCGAAAAAATTCCTGCGGGGGATTTTTCGGGATTTAATCCGGCGTGCTTTTGCAGCGGGCTGCTGGCGAGCTGATCGAGGTGATGCATGCGGGCCTCCTTACTTACTGTACCCAACATTGCCGATTCGCTTCCACACTACATAATATGCACCGCGCGATGATTATTTCCGACAAGCGCCATTTTTTTTCGCTTTCTCCGGAGGAGATGGAGCGCCTACTGAATGGGTGGGGATGGGCGAAATACAGAGGCCGTCAGATTCGTCAGTGGATTTACCACAAGTTGAGGACTGATCCCAACGAAATTTCCAACCTGCCGAAAGCCGATAGAAAAACGCTTACTGAAGGGATGGATTTTCAACTTGGCCAAGTGACGCGGCAGCAGAAAAGCGAGGATGGAACGTGGAAGATACTGACGGATTGGGGCGGGGGAGCGATGGCGGAATCGGTGGTAATTCCCGAAGGAATTAGGCGGACTGCGTGCATTAGTTCACAAGTGGGATGCCCGGTGGGGTGCAAGTTTTGCGCGAGCGGGTTGGATGGATTGAAGCAGAATCTTGGGGCGGAGCGGATCGTCGAACAAATTTTTCTGATGAACAGACTTCTGGCGCAAAAGCGGGAGCGGATCACCCACGTGGTGTTCATGGGGATGGGGGAGCCGCTGGCCAACTATGCCAACGTGATGCGCGCGGTGCGAATCATCCATCATCCCGAATGTTTCAACGTCGGGGCGAGAAGGATCACGATCTCGACGGTGGGAGTGCCGGCGAGGATGCGCGAGCTTGCGCGGGAGGAGTTGCCGCTGAACCTGGCGATCTCGCTGCACGCGCCGACGGAGGCGTTGCGGCGGGAGCTGATTCCGTGGGCGGAGCATTTTTCGCTGGCGGACATCCTGGATGCGGCCCGTTATTATTTCGAGCGGACGGGGCGCGAGGTGACGCTGGAATATATTCTGCTGCACGGGGTGAACGATAAGCCGGAGCAGGCGCGGCAACTGGCGGCGATCTGCAAGACGCTGCGGGCGAACGTGAACCTCATCAGGTACAACGAGGTGGCGGGGCTGGGGTTCGAGCGGCCGAAGGCCCCGAACGTCATGCGGTTTCAGACGATCCTGAGGAACGACGGGGTCAATGCGCACGTGCGCAAGAGCCGGGGAAGGGATATTGATGCGGCGTGCGGGCAGTTGCGGAGGAACGCGGAAGGTGGAAACTCGAAACCCGAAATCCGAATGACGAATGAAATTCGAAGATCGACTGGTTTTACGCTGATCGAGTTTCTGGTGGCGGCCGGGATCATCGCGATTCTGGCGGCGATCATCATTCCGTACACGGAGATGGTGAGGGAGGATTCGCGGCGGACGGATTGCGCGGCGCATCTGTGGCGGATCGGGGTGGCGCTGAAGGAATACGGCAAAGCCAACGAATCGAGTTTTCAGCCGTTGCCCCAGTCGCCTTACGATTCGGTGCATAAGCCCATGGGATACGTGGCTTTCACGGGTCCGGACGGGGGGGTGAAGGGGAACGACATCACGGCGTCGCTGTGGCTGCTGGTGCGCGGGGGATACGTAAAGGACCTTTCGGTATTCGTATGTCCCAGCACTTCGGACCAGGCGGATACGATGACCGATGCGCTGGGGATGCCGGTGGCGGCGTCGAAACGGTGGAACTTTCGTTCGCCGCGAAATCTGAGTTATTCGTACGATTCGCCGTTCACGGATGCGTTCAACCTGACGTTCAGCGGCGACCGGTTGCAGGAGGAATGCGCGGTTCTGGCGGACAAGAATCCGGGATATGACTGTGACGGGGATCGAGTGTTGGGTCCGGCGCGGGACGCATCGCCGTTTGAGTTGGCGAAGGGGAATTCGCGCAACCACCGTCAGGCGGGGCAGAACGTGCTGCATCCCTCGGGCGACGTGTCGTTTGAGACGACGCCGTATTGCGGACTGGGCAACGACAATATTTATACGGCGATCGCGCCGCACCGTCTGACCGCGGCGCGGCCGGTGGACGGGCCGGGATATATCGGGACGGACGTCGGGCCGGCGTATAATTACGATAGTTACCTGGTGCCGACGGCTCGGGATGCGTGGGGGGAATGAAGAGGAATGCCGAATGCCGAATGCCAAATGCCGAATGAAATGCTGCCCGTTCATTCGGCATTTGGCATTCGGCATTCGGCATTGGCCGCAATTGGCCGCGACCGCCACAATCAGGCGCCGCATCCGGGGCGGTCATAATGTCGCGGTGATTCTTGACACATAAATTACCGGCGGTTACGGTTCAATTTCTGGCCAGAATCTCGCCGGAGAATCCTTAGCATGACTCGACGCTGTGGAATATGGATTGTCGCCGTAATGGGGCTGGTGTCGTTTCGGGTCTGGGGCGACGTGACGCCGGTGCCGCCGGATCCGGGGATTGCCGACAAAGCCAAAACGGCGCTGGTTATGGCGCCTTATTCCGCCGACATCGCGCAAAGGATCAGCGACGAGGTGAACAAGCTGGTTCAGAACCCGAGCGATCCGGGAACGGTTGCGATGGTTCGGCAATGGCTGATAACGGAGGACCCGCCGACGGCCACGCCCCCGTATCAGGAGACATATTCCCTGGCGCTGAATCAGATGTTTATGAGCGTGCTGTCGCAGGGGGACCCGCCGGTCAACGCAAAGATAAACATCGGGCTGGTGATCAAGGACTTAAACGGTCCGAAAATGAATCTGGCGCCGACGGCGGAGAAGCTGTTGGGCGACAAATGCGCGGCGGCGGCATTTGTGGGGGAGCAAGCGGCCCAGGCCATTTTGCAGGGGGCGCTTCAGAATCCCAATTTCACGGCGGCGACGAGGGACAAACTTCTGGCGGCGATCGTCGGAAGCGTGGCGGCCAACTCCGATGGCCCGATGGCCGGGTTCATCGCCGACAAAGCGTATCGTGCCATCAATCCGAAAATGTGGTCGCCCCCCACGATGCCGTCGGGAGATAACCTGGCGGCGCTCATCACCAACAATTTGAACCTGCACCAATCGAGGATCGAGGTTTACAGAACCACGGGCGTTCCGGCCAATCCGGCGGCGGACACCTATGCGTCGTATCTGCTGCTGTCCAACGAAGTTTGGAACGCGATGAGCGACGCTCAGCGGCTTCAGGCGGTTCAGTCGGCGGTGAATCTGGTCTCGCTCATGGGACAACGAGTGGCAGCGCCGGGTCAGGCATCCAACGAGGAATTGATTGGGGCATTGAAGGCGGAAGGGTTCTGGTTGAGTAACATGGCCCAGAACATTCAGGATTCTCCGCTGCAAGCGGTTTGCGATCAGGTTAACAAGGTGACCGCGGGCATGCCGGCGGCCGCAATCAAAGCTGCGTGCGACGCGGTGTTTGTGCAGGCGCAACAGAACCCGGCGTTCACCACCTTGCAGCAGCCACCGAGTATTTCCGGTCCCACCTCGGCGCCGACGAGCGAACCGTCAAAATGATGCGGCTACTGACGATCCCGGTGATGCTGGCCGGGCTGGCGGCGGCGGCGGTGTATTGGTCGAACGAAGCGGGGGGAGGGCGGCCGGATTTCGCGTTCGTCAATCGTGGGGACAACAAGTGCCTCGATCCCAACGGCATGAGTTGGATGCAGGACATCCGCATCTCCTACGCGCTGTGGGAAGGGTTGTACACTCTGGACCCGGTGACGCTGAGACCCGTGCTGGGATGCGCGGATCGGGCGACGACGGATTCGACGCGGACGGTCTGGACGCTGCATATCCGGCCGGAGGCGCGGTGGAGCAACGGCGACCGCGTCAAGGCGGGGGATTTTCTCTTTGCATGGCGACGGTTTTTGGAAACGCCGGGCGAATACACCTATCTGCATTTTTACGTTCGGGGGGCGAAACAATACTCGTCGGAGTTTGCGGATTACGTGGCGGCCAAAGAGAAAGGCGGCGCCCCGCGGGCGGCGCCGGATTTTTCGATGGTGGGTGAAAAGGCGTCGGACGAGCAGACGCTGGTGGTGACGCTGAGCGACCCCGTGCCATTTTTTCCGGCGCTGCTGGCATTTGGGCCGTTCTTCCCGATGCACGAACCATCGATGCGGCCGTTCAAGGAAAGCGACGGATTGCACTACCGGCTGGATTTCACGCGTCCGCCGAACCTGGTGACCAACGGCCCGTATCGGATGGCGCAATGGAGCTTCAAGCGGCGATTGCGGATGGTGGCGTCGGATTACTATTGGAATCGCGCCAACGTGAAGAGCCGGGTGGTGGATGAGATTTATGCGGAGGACGGCCTGGCGGCGTACCGGGCGTACGACCGGGGGGAAGTGGATTGGCTGTCGGACGTCGATCCGAACCTGGCGGCGCAGATTCTGGCCAAAGGGGGCCGGAACGATCTGCACGTTTTTCCGGCGTTCGGGACGTATTATTACTCGCTGAATTGTCTGCCGAATCTTCCGGATGGCCGGAAAAATCCGCTGGCGGACGTGCGGGTGCGGCAGGCGCTGGCGATGTCGATCGACCGCGATCCGATCGTGCGGAACGTGGGGAGATTGGGCCAGCCGCCTTCACGGACGTACGTTCCGCCCCACGTGTTCGAGGGGTATTCGTCGCCGCCGGGATTGGCTTACGATCCCGGCCAGGCGCGAAAGCTGCTTGCCGAGGCCGGGTATCGCAATGGCCAGGGGTTTCCAAACCTGACGATCCTCTACAACAGCGAAGGAATTCATGGCGACGTCGCGCAGATCATGCGCCGGCAATGGCTGGACAACCTGAACGTCCAGATGGACCTTCAGGGCGTGGAGATCAAGGTGTTCGGTCAGATGCTGCACACCCAGCAATACGCCGTCGCACGGGCAAGCTGGTACGGCGACTATGCCGACCCCACGACGTTCACGGACAAATACAAATCCGACAGCGACGACAACGACGCCAAGTGGAGCAATGCCGAGTATGACCGGCTGTGCGCCGAAGCGCAAAGGGAGACCGACCAGGGCCGCCGGCTGCGATTGCTTTCGCGAGCGGAAAACATTCTGCTGAACGAAGCGCCCATCATTCCGCTTTATACGTACGTCAATGCGTATCTGTTTCGGCCCCAGGTGAAGGGGATTCCGCTGGCGGCCAACGCGATGTTGATGTTCAATTCGGTGCAGGTGGTGCGCTGATGGAAACGCTCGAACTTGTTGGGCTTTTCAATAAAGATTACCGCGAAGACGCGAAGGACGCGAAGTTGCGCGAAGTCAGATTGGAAAGATTGGTTTTCCTTCGCGCAACTTCGCGTCTTCGCGTCTTGGCGGTAATCTGGATTTGAGGCGCAGTCGCATGGCCCGTTTTATCGCATGGCGGATCGTGCAGTTGCCGGTGATCCTGGCGGTGGTGTATCTCATCACCTTCGGTCTGGTTTGGGTGGCGCCGGGATCGCCCTACGAGAACAACGACCGCGCCCTGAGCGAGGCGGCCAAGAACGATCTGAAACTTCGCTTCCATGCCCAGAGCTGGGAACAGTTTTTGACGTATTATCCCTGGCAGATCGTCCGACATGGGGATTTCGGGCCGAGCCTGTCGTACGAGGGATGGAGCGTCAACGATATCCTGCGCAGCTCGCTGCCGGTGTCGATGGCGCTGGGATTGGTGGCGGTTTTCATCGCGTTGATCGGCGGGAGCGCGGCGGGGGTGACGGCGGCGGTGCGGCGGGGGGGACTTCTCGACGTGGTGAGCCTGGGGATGGCGCTGGTGGGCGTCAGTCTGCCGGCGTTCGTGGCGGCGGGGCTGCTGATCGTGATATTCTCGGATTGGCTGCACTGGTTTCCCGGCGGGGGATGGGGCGAATTGCGGCAAATCGCGCTGCCGGCGCTGGCGCTGGCGTTCATGCCGATGGCTTACATCGCCCGCCTGACTCGCGTTTCCATGCTGGATACTCTTGGCAACGATTTCATCCGCACGGCGCGGGCCAAGGGATTGCCGCGATGGACGGTGGTGTGGAAACACGCGTTCCGCAACGCATTTTTGCCGGTGTTCACGTACCTGGGCCCGGCGACGGCATACGCCATGACCGGATCGTTCGTCGTCGAGACCGTCTTCAACATTCCGGGACTGGGCCAGCATTTCGTCAACGGCGTGAAGAACCGGGACCAGACGCTGATCCTGGGAACCGTGCTGGTGTATGCGGCATTTCTGCTGACGCTGAATCTGCTGGTGGATATTGGGTACGCGATAGTCGATCCACGGATTGAGATGGGGGCGAGGCAGGAATGAAATCCGAAATCCGAAATCCGAATGACGAATCAAGCCCGAATGACGAAATCCGAAACGGGGAATCATTCGTCATTGGTCATTCGGATTTGATTCGTCATTCGGATTTCGGATTTCGGGTTTTCAAATATCTCCGGATTTCCATCGGCGGGGCCATCCTCACCCTTCTCCTCGGCATCTGTGTCATCTCCCTGCCCTGGACCCTGCGCCCTTCGTCGGAGTTTTATTTCGATCGCCAGCGCGCCGATTCAGCCCTCCTTGCCCCCCAAACCCACTCTCTCTGGCTTTGGTTCGGCACGAGCTTGTTGGGCCAGAGCCTGCTTGGGCAATGCCTGGCGGGCGGGGTGATCAGCCTGACGATCGGACTGGCGGCGGCGGCCATCAGCGTGGCGCTGGGCGTCAGCGTGGGGCTGGTGGCCGGGTATCGCGGGGGATGGATCGATTCGCTCTTGATGCGGATCGTCGACGTGCTGTATGCCCTGCCGTATATCCTGCTGGTGATTCTGTTCAAGATCGCGCTGGAGTCCGGGCTGGGCAAGGCGCTGCATTCCAGCGCGGGGGCGAATCTCGTGGTGCTGTTTCTGTCGATCGGATTGGTGAGTTGGCTGACGATGGCGCGGGTGATCCGGGGGCAGGTGCTGTCGTTGCGGACGTTGCCGTTTGTGGAAGCGGCGAGGGCGGCGGGGGTGCCGGGGCATCGGATTTTCCTGCGGCATCTGCTGCCGAACCTGATCGGCCCGATCACGGTGTATGCGACGCTGACGGTTCCGCAGGCGATCCTTCAGGAATCGCTGCTGAGCTTTCTGGGGATCGGGATTCAAAAGCCGCTGCCGACGTGGGGCTCGCTGGCCAGCGACGGGCTGGTGGCATTGGCGCCGGTGGCGTCGTGCTGGTGGCTCCTGTTGTTTCCGTGTACGCTTTTGGGCGTGACGTTGCTGGCGCTGAATTTCGTCGGAGACGGATTGAGGGACGCGTTCGATCCGAAAAGAGAAGCGGCGAAAATATAGATGGGAAAGTCCGAAATCCGAAATCCGAATGACGAATCAAGCCCGAAATCCGAATGACGAAGGGGTCATCGTTTCGGGCTTCGTCATTGGGGCTTGATTCGTCATTCGGATTTCGGATGTTCGAGTGATTCCGAATGCGAAAAACGAAGTGGATCTTTTTCATTTACCTGGCGATCGTGGGGTTGTTCGTCGCCGGGGTGGGGATTTCCCTTTCGTTCACTCCGCTGCGCGATCCGCATACGCTTTACGTGGAGGAATTGGCGACGCTGAAGTCGCTCGATCCGGCGGAAGCGGATGACGAGCCCAGCGCGGACCTGCTGGGGGATATTTATGAGTGTCTTTACAATTATGAATATGGGGTCAAGCCGTACGCTCTGTGTCCCGAGGTGGCGGCCGCGATGCCGGAGTATTCGACGGACAATACCGAAATGACGATCCGGCTGCGGAAGGGGATTCGATTCTACGATCCGCAAAGGAAGATTTGGCCGGGCGGCGTCGGGCCGGAGATCAAGGCTCGGGACGTCATTTACAGTTTCAAGCGGATTTGCGATTTCAATCTTGCCAGTCCGGTTTACTCGGCGGTTTTTCAGGACCAGATCGTCGGGCTGGACGATTGGTGGAATTATACAAAGCGGGTTGGATCAAGCGGGATTGACTGGGACCGGCCGGTGAAGGGGTTTCAGATTCTGGATGACTACACGATCCGGCTGGTGATGCCGCGGCCGAATCCGCAAATGATTTACAATCTGGCGGCGATGTGGACGGGGATTGTTTCGCATGACGCGGTGGATTACTGGAAGCGGGATTTCCGGCTGCATCCGGTGGGGACGGGGGCGTATTGCGTGGCCGAATATCTGCGCGACCAGCGGATCATTCTGGAGTCGAATCCGATTTACCGAGGCAGGCCGGACGTGGACGGGGAGGAGCGGGTCGCGGATTCACAGAGGATGCCGCATATCCCGCGATTGGAATATGATTTTTTCCAGGAAGAGGTTCCGCCCTGGCTGCTGTTCACGCAGGGACTGTTCGACATTTCGGGGATTCCGAAGGAGTCGTTTGCGCAGGCGATTCGTCCGGAGACGGGGACATTGACTCCACAACTTGCGAAAAAGGGAATCATCCTGCGCAAGGCGGACCTGGCCGTGACGGAGTACATCGGGTTTAACATGCAGGACCCGATCGTGGGGAAGAACAAGCCGCTGCGCCAGGCGATGTCGATGGCGTTCGACCGCGATTCGTACGTCGCGAATTTCTGGAATGGTCGGGGCATGGCGGGGATCGGCGCCATTCCGCCGGGGTTTGAAACGTTTGATCCCCATGAGGTCAATCCGTATACGCAGTTCAACCTGGAAGCCGCCAGAGAGAAACTGAAGGAGGCCCGGAAGGTCAATGGGGGGCCGATCCCGACGTTGCATATCCTAATGCGCGACTCGGACACGTTGAGCCGGCAGATGGCGGAGAACTTCATCCTGCAGATGCGGCAGATCGGCGTGCGCATCGAGCCGGAGTTCCGGGATTTTGCGCGATGGCTGGAAATGACGGACAACCGTCAGACGCAGCTCTTCGACTCGGGATGGGTGGCGGACTATCCGGACGAGCAGGATTTCCTCCAGCTCTTTTACGGGAAAAATGCGCCCGCGATGGGGCTGAATCTGGCGGCATACGTGAACGGCGAATTCGACAAGCTCTACGACCAGGCGGCGGTCATGCGGGATACGCCCGAGCGCCGGCAACTCTATCGGCGCATGGAAAAGATCGTGATGGAAGACTGCCCCTGGCTGATCGTCGCGTATCCCAAGTCGTATGCGTTACATTACGAGTGGGTCAGCGGGGGACAGGCCATGGATTACGGGTACGCCTTTCGCCAGCACTATAAATTGGATGAAAAGTTGCGGCAGAAACGGCTCGCGGAAAATTAACCAAGGTGACGCGGACGGCGCATGCTGGCCTATATCTTTCGCAAACTGCTGCTTTCAATTCCGATCCTGCTGGGGATCGTGGCGGTGACGTTTTTGTTGTTCTGCATCGTGGCGCCCGATCCCGCGCGGGTGTACGCCGGGAAATTCAAAAGCGAAGCCCAGCTCCAGGCCATCCGCCACCAACTGGGAACCGACGTCCCCAAATGGAGGCAGTTCACGAATATTCTCACGTTCCGGTTCGCCAACTCATCGCGATACCAGGAATCGGTCTGGCGATTGCTCGCCAGGAAGGCGCCGGTGTCGTTGGCGATCCAGGTCCCGGCGTTCTTCATCGAGTTGGGATTGCAACTGGCGATGGCGCTGCTGGTGGCGTCAAAGAGGGGGACGATTTTGGATTATGGAATGACCTTTCTGTCGGTGTTGGGGCTGAGCGTGCCGGCGATCAGTCTGTATCTGGCGATGCAATGGGTGTTCGGGGGCTGGTTGCAATGGTTTCCGGTGGCGGGTTGGAGCCCGGGGTTTTTCTATGCGTTGCACTTCGCGGCGTTGCCGATCATCGCCAGCATCATCGCCGGATTGGGCGGCGGGGTGAGATTCTATCGCACGGTGGTGCTCGAGGAGATCAACGCCGACTATGTGCGGACGGCCCGGGCGAAAGGCGTCGGCGCAAGAGAGACGTTGTTCACGCACGTCCTGGGCAACGTGCTGATTCCGGTGCTGACCAATACCGTGGCGACGTTGCCGCTGCTTTTCGTCGGCTCGATCCTCCTGGAGCGGCTGTTCCAAATTCCAGGTTTCGGGAACCTGTTGGTGGATGCCATTCATGCGCAGGATCAGCCGGTGGTCATGTTCATCGTCTACGTGACGTCGCTGTTATATTTGCTGATGCTGATCGTGACGGACGTTCTGTACACGCTGGTTGACCCGCGGGTGACGCTGAGATGACCCAGATCGCCGACAATCCGATGGTCGCACCGGCCAAGCCGCGGTCGATCGGGCGAGAGGCGTGGAGCAGGCTGGTGGGCAGCCGGCTTTCGCTGGCGAGCCTGATCGTAGTGGGATTTTATGTCGCGGTGGGCTTGGTGAGCTTCGCGCCGTTCATGGAAGGAAAGATCGAGCAGCCGATCTCCGCCGACAAGACGTTTGCGGCTCCGGCGTTTTTCCAGACGCTTCCGGATGGAACGCGCGCTATCTCGCCGGCTTGTTGGCTGGGGCTGGATTTCGAGGGGCGAAGCGTTTTATGGCGCGTCGCCTATGGAACGCGCATCGCGCTGCTCATCATGATCTGCACGTGCGCGATCAGCATCTCCATCGGAGCGGTGCTGGGTCTTCTGGCGGGATTCTTCGGCGGATGGGTGGACGACCTGATCACCTGGCTCTACTCGACCGTGAGCAGCATCCCCTGGTTATTGCTGGTGATCGCCATGGCGTACGTGATTCAGAATCTACAGACGGTCAATTCCGGTTCGGCCCTGGCCTGGGCCGGGGGAAAGCTGGGGGGATTGCCCACCGTGGTCTTGGCGCTGGGGCTGACCGATTGGGTGGGATTGTGCCGGCTCGTTCGCGGCGAAGTCATCAAGCTGCGCGACCAGGATTTCGTGATCGCGGCGCGAGCGCTGGGATTGGGATCGCCGCGCATCCTCTTCCGCCATATCCTGCCCAATACGTTTCATATCGTGGTGATCACGTTCAGCCTGTCGTCGGTGGCCTACGTTCAGGCGGAAACGGTGCTGGCTTTTTTGGGGCTGGGAATCACCACCAAGCCAAGCTGGGGAAGAATGATCGATGACTCGAAGCTGGAATTGCTGCGCGGGGTGTGGTGGGAATTTGCCGCCGCGACGGTGGCGATCCTGATTGTATCGCTGGCGCTGAATACGCTGGGCGACGCCCTGCGGGACGCGCTCGATCCGAAACTTCACGGAGTGAAATGATGGCCCCGCCGCTGCTGGAGCTTCGCAACCTGACCGTGGCGTTCGACACCGAGCGGGGACAGATTCGGCCGGTGCAGAACGTTTCGCTGTCGGTTTTTCCCGGCCAGACGCTGGCGCTGGTGGGAGAAAGCGGATGCGGGAAATCGGTGACGGCGCTGTCGATCCTCCGGCTGATCCCCAGCCCGCCGGGGCGGGTGCTGGGGGGGCAGGTTTTATTCCAGGGGAAGGATTTGCTGGCCCTGCCGGAAAAACAGATGCGGCTGGTGCGCGGCAAGGACATCGCGATGATCTTTCAGGAGCCGATGACGTCGCTCAATCCGGTCTTCACCGTCGGGGAACAGATCGTCGAAGCGGTGCAACTGCATCAAAACGTGCGGACGAAAGAGGCGTACCAGATCGCCGAGCAGGCGATGCACGACGTGGGGATCGCCGATCCGGGCAAACGGCTGCATGAATATCCGCACCGATTGTCGGGAGGGATGCGGCAGCGCGTGATGATCGCCATGGCGCTGTCGTGCCGGCCGAAATTGCTCATCGCCGACGAACCGACGACGGCGCTGGACGTGACGATCCAGGCGCAGATCCTGGAACTGTTGCGGAAACTTCAGGAGGAGCGGGGGATGTCGGTGATGCTGATCACGCACGATCTGGGCGTGGTGGCGGAGAACGCCGATGCGGTGGCGGTGATGTACGCCAGCAAGGTGGTGGAATACGCGGGGGTGAACGATCTGTTCGATTCGCCGCGGCATCCGTACACGGAGGGGCTGTTCCGGGCGATGCCGAGACTGGGGCGCGCCCATCAGCGTCTGGAGGCGATCGCGGGAACGGTGCCGAATCCCGAGCGATTTGGGGCGGGTTGCAAGTTCCATCCCCGATGTCCGCGGATGAACGGCGATGCGGCGTGTTCCGGGCAGGAGCCGGCGCTGCGCGAGGTGGCGGCGAAACATTGGGCGGCTTGCCATCACATCGAAAATTTCGCTGCCATGCCGGTGACGCCGCCGACGACCGATTCGCGCCGGGCGATGACGGTTTCACCGCCATCGGCGGAGGAGGTGTCGCGATGAGCCAGGATGGACCGCTGGTGCAGGTGCGGAATTTAAGGGCGTATTTCCCCATCAAACGCGGCGTGCTTTCGCGCACCGTGGGATGGATCAAGGCCGTCGATGGGGTGAGCTTCGACGTGCCGGCGGGAAAAACGCTGGGATTGGTCGGCGAAAGCGGCTGCGGAAAGACCACGGTGGGACGTTCGATCCTGCGGCTAATCCCGCCAACGAGCGGCAGCGTGACGTACGACGGCAAAGATTTCCTGGCGTATCGCGGCGAAGCGCTTCGGCGCATGCGGCGAAGGATGCAGATTATTTTTCAGGACCCGGTGAGCAGCTTGAATCCGCGCATGAGGGTGGGGAACATCATCGGCGAGCCGATCGAGGTGCACAAAATCGCCTCCGGCCAGGAGAAACGGAAGCTCGTCGCGTCCCTGCTGAAGCGCGTGGGATTGGCCGAGAACGACGCGGGGAAATATCCGCACGAATTTTCCGGCGGGCAGAGGCAGAGGATCGGCATCGCGCGGGCGCTGGCGCTGTCGCCGGATTTCATCGTCTGCGACGAGCCGGTGTCGGCCCTGGACGTCTCCATTCAGAGCCAGATCCTGAACCTGCTGGCCGACCTGCGCGCCGAGCGGAACATCGCGTATCTGTTCATCGCCCACAACCTGGCGGTGGTGGAGCATTTCTCGGACGAAGTGGCGGTGATGTACCTGGGCCGGATCGTGGAGAAAGCGGAGGCGAAGGAGCTGTACGCAAATCCCAAACATCCTTACACAACCGCGCTGTTGTCGGCCGCCCCGGAGCCGGACCCGCGGCGAAAGCGCGATCGGATCGTGCTGGGCGGCGAGGTTCCCTCGCCGGCCGATCCACCGAGCGGGTGTCCGTTTCATCCGCGATGCCAATTGACCCGCGAAGCCGCCGCCAAGGGCGGCGATCCAAATCAGCCGATCACGTTATCGCCGCGGGGAATGAACGGGACGATCTCGCTGCGGGTGCTGGATTTCGGCGGGACGACGGAAGTGGAAAGCGGCGGGGAAAAATTCCGGGTGCTGAGCAAATGCACGAGGGAAGTGCCGCCGCTGGAGGCGAAGGATGGAAAGGCCGGGCATTTGGCCGCGTGCTGGGTGACGAAATAACTTTAGTCGCAGATTGGATTGAAGGGGACACGACCCTTTATATAAAGGGTCGTGTCCCCTTCATCAGGGCGATTGCCGCGCTCCACGGAATCTGGTTCCTTCTCACTTGGAATTGCCGCCATTTGGCCGATGGCGCGCTTGCGGATAGAATTGATCGGACCTGTGACAGTTGCGGATATTTAGCTCCTCGAATCGTGACGCCGGAGCGATTGATGGAGAGGCCATGAAAAATGATCCAGTCGTCGCCGAAGTGCGAAAATGGCGCCAGAAATACTCCGCCAAATTTGATTACGACCTCAAGGCGATGTGTGACGATTTGCACCGCAATACAGAACGTGCCAAGCGTGCGGGTCGGCGTGTCGCTTCGCCACCACCTCGACGTTCGACCAACAAGAAGGCCGGCTGATTCGCCGTTCGAAGCAGGCCCTCACCCCAACCCTCTCCCGGAGTACCGGGCGAGGGGGTCGGTTTGGGGGTGTCTTTCGTTTTCGTTGGGAATGGCATAACCTTTCCTCGATATGATTCGGGTTCTTGAGCTTGGCAATCCGCAAGATCGCGCGCGTGTTGAATCCCTGCTACACGAACTGGCTCTCGATCCCGTGGCATTGGCATTAGGCCAGGGCGAGCGGGCGACGCAGATCGCGGGGGTGCAGAAAATATTGGCGGATGTCGCCCAGCGCGGGGATGCGGCGGTGGTGGATAATTGCCGGCAATTCGATGATCCGGATTTCTCCGCCGAACAGATTCGCGTCACGGAAAAGGAAATGGCCGACGCGGCCGGAAGGGTGGCGAAGGATCAATTGGCGGCGATTCGGCGGTCGATCGCGCAGGTGAGGGAATATCAGTCGCACGTGATGCCCAAAGACGTTCAGCCGCTGCGGCGGCCGGGGGTCGAATTGGGGATGCGATTTACGCCGCTGGAATCGGCGGGACTTTATTTCCCCGGTGGGAAGGCGGCGTATCCTTCCAGTTTGATCATGCTGGCCGTGCCGGCGCAGGTGGCGGGGGTGAAACGAATCGTCGTCTGCTCGCCGCCGAGCAAGTATGGGAAGATCGATCTGGTTCTGGCGGCTGGCCATGAATTGAAATTGACGGAGGTGTTTCGCGCCGGCGGGGCGGCGGCGATCGCGGCGATGGCGTTCGGGACGGCGAGCATTCCCAAGGTGGTAAAAATCGTCGGGCCGGGGAATATTTACGTGCAACTGGCCAAGCGGGCTTTGGCGGGGTGCGTGGGGATCGACGGGTTTCTGGGGCCGAGCGAGATTCTGGTGATCGCGGATGAATCGGGGAGGCCGGAATTTATCGCCGCCGATCTGCTGGCGCAGGCGGAACACGATCCGGGGAGTTGTTTCTTGCTAACGATGAGCAAGGCCTTGGCCGAGGCGGTGCGCACAGAAGTGGAAAAACAATTGGCGTCGCTGGAGCGGCGGGCGGCGGCCGAGAAGGCGCTAAAGGACCACAGCGCGATCATTGTCGGCGAGTCGATGGATGAGCTGATTGCGCTGGCGGATCGGTTCGCGGCGGAGCACGTGAATTTGCAGACGCGGGATGACGGGGCGGTGCTCAAGAAGCTGAGGAATGCCGGGGCGGTGTTCGTGGGTCCGTATTCGGCGGTGGCGGCGGGGGATTACGTTGCCGGACCGAGTCATTGTTTGCCGACGAATACCACGGCGCGGTTTTCCAGCGGGATAAGCGTTTATGAGTTTCTCAAGCGGTCGAGCGTGGCGAAATATGATGCCGCGGGGCTGCGCGGGGATGCGGAGGCCATTATCGCGATGGCGGAGGCGGAACATCTGGGCGGGCATGCCAAGAGCGTGGAGGTGAGGCGGAAGTAAAGGGACCGGGGGATGGCCATCCCCCGGCTTGGGGGGGTGGCGGCGGCGTTTGGGAAAAATCGTGTGTCGGGCGGCTTGACGGGGGGCGGGGGATCAGTAGACTTCTCCGTCTTTCCCCGGTTGCCGGCGTGAGTTACGGCAAACGGGGGCGAATGGAAATTTCGCCAAGAAGGAAATTCGCAAAGCATGCAAGGCGATCGGATTCGAATTCGGATGGAAGCGTACGATCACCGGGCGTTGGACGCCTCGGCGCGGGAGATTGTCGACCACGCCAAGCGTACCAATGCGCGGGTTTGCGGGCCGATTCCGATTCCAACCCGGATCGAACGGTACACCGTGCTGCGGAGTCCGCACATTGATAAAAAGAGCCGGGAGCAGTTCGAGATGCGCACGCACAAGCGCGTGATCGACATTTTCGAGCCCACGGCCAGGACGGTGGAGGCGCTGAATCGCCTGGTTGTGCCGGCCGGTGTTTTCGTTAAGATCAAGGCCTGATTTTTTTGAATGGATATACGCCCCTGATTTAAGGGGCGTTTTTGCTGTCAAGACCGTGGGGTTCAACCAAGAACCCGTTCGCCCGCCAGAGGGCCGCGAGTCGCGAGTGTGGTTTTGTTTTTGTTTTGAAAGGTGCGGCCATGACGCCGGCATTGTTGGGAACCAAAGTCGGGATGACCCGGGTGTACGACGAGAAGGGCTCGGTGGTGCCCGTGACCGTGGTGCAGGCGGGGCCGTGTCACGTGACGCAGGTGAAGACGTTGGAGAGCGACGGATACAACGCGGTGCAGCTTGGCTTTGGGGAGTTGAAAGCCAAGTTGAGCCGGTTTCCGCTGATCGGGCATGCGGCCAAGGCGGGGGTGGGTCCGAAGCGGCATTTCAGGGAAATCCGGCTGGCGGAAGCGACGACGCTATCCGCCGGGGCGCAGGTGGACGTGGATTTGTTCAACGACGTGCAATTCGTGGACGTGATCGGGACGAGCAAGGGGAAAGGGTTTGCGGGGGTGATGAAGCGGCATCACTTCGGCGGTCAGTGCAACTCGCACGGAACGGAGCGCAAGCACCGCTCGCCCGGCTCGATCGCGTCGCGCGCGACGTGGCGCGGCCAGTGCGGCAAGCCGAAGAAGGGCGTGCGCATGGCGGGGCACATGGGGATGGATCGCGTGACCACAAGGAACCATCCTCTGATGAAGGTGGATAAGGAACATCATCTGCTGCTGATCAAAGGAGCTTTGCCGGGACCCAACGGCGGGCTCCTTTTTGTCAGGAAATCAATTACCGCCAGGTTGAAGAAGAAGGAAGAAGAAGTGGCGTCATGATCGAGGTCCCCGTATTTGATCAGACCGGGCAGAAGGTCGAGAGCGTTCAGGTGGACGAAGCCAAGCTGGGCGGAACGGTCCGCCGGAACCTTCTGAAACAGACGTTGGTGGCGTACCACGCGAACAAGCGGCAGGGGACGGTGCGGACGCTGGCCCGCGGGGAAGTGGCGGGCGCGACGCGAAAGGTGTTCCGTCAGAAGGGCACCGGCAACGCGCGCACGGGCGGAATCCGCAATCCGATTAAAAAGGGCGGCGGGCATGCCAAGCAGAAGCGGCCCAAGGACTGGCGGCAGGCGATTCCGAAAAAGGTGCGCCGGCTGGCGCGGAACAGCGCGATTCTTGCCAAGCTCCAGAGCAACGAAATCCGCGTGGTGACTGAAATCAAGCTGACGGAGCCGAAGACCAAGCTCATGGCCCAGGTGTACAAGGCGCTGGGAATCGATCGAAGCTGTTTGTTGGCGTTGAACGGGCGGGATGAAGCGCTGGAACGGTCGGCGCGGAACCTGGATCGGACGACGGTGACGACGGTATCGCAGCTCAACGCGTGGGACATTTTGAACAATCGGACGCTGCTTTTGACCAAGGCGGGATTGGAACAGATCTTGGCATAGGCAAAGGCCGCATAGGTTAGACCATGGATTACACGAACGTCATCATCAAGCCGCTGGTCACTGAAAAGAGCACGCATTTGCAGGAGACGCGGAACGTGTATGCGTTCCAGGTGGCGCGGCTGGCGAGCAAGGGGGACATTCGGCGGGCCATCGAGGCGATCTACAACGTGAAGGTGAAGGACGTTCGGACGATGAACCGCAAGGGCAAGCCGCGGCGGTCGCGCGCCACGATGGCCAAGACGAGCGACTGGAAGCGCGCGATCGTGAAGCTGGAAGAGAATTCGAGGATCGAACTGTATTAGGACGTAGCCATGCCCATTAAATATTACAATCCGACGTCAGCGGGGCGGCGAGCCGGGTCGGTGCTGGATTACAAGTCGGCGATCACGAAGTTCAAGCCGGAGGCGTCGCTGGTGGCGGGGCGGATTCGCGCCAATGGGCGGAACCATCATGGGGTGATCACGGCGAAGCATCGGGGCGGGGGCAACAAGCGGCTGTATCGGTTCATCGACTTCAAGCGGAACGGCAAGGACGGGGCGACGGCGGTGGTGGAGGCGATCGAATACGATCCCAATCGCAGCGTGAACATCGCGCTGATCAAATATGAGGATGGGACCAAGGCGTATATTTTGTGTCCGAACGGGCTGAGGCCTGGGGCGAAGGTGGTGAGCGGGCCGGATTCGCCGCCGGAATTGGGGAACTGTCTTCCGCTGGCGAATATTCCGACGGGGTTGGAGATCCACAATATCGAGATGAATCCAGGTCAGGGCGGGAAGCTGGTTCGGTCGGCGGGGGGCGTGGGGAGGTTGGGGGCGCGTGAAGGGGAATGGGCGGTGATTATTCTGCCGTCGGGGGAAATGCGGCGGGTGCGAAGCGCTTGCCGGGCGACCATCGGACAACTGGGGAACCTGGATTGGATCAACGTGAGCATCGGCAAGGCCGGGCGGAGCCGGCACATGGGGATTCGTCCGCACACGCGCGCCAAGGCGATGAATCCGATCGACCATCCGCTGGGCGGCGGCGAAGGGCGAAGCAACGGCGGGCGGCATCCGGTGAGCAAGACGGGCGTTCTGTCGAAGGGCGGGATCACGCGGAGTCCGAGAAAGAACAGTGAGAAGTTGATTCTGCGGCGACGGAAGTTTGGAACGTACCAGCAGAGGCCGCAGACCGTGAATAACTAGGAAACCAGAAATGGAGACCAGAATGACGAAATCCGAAATCCGAATGACGAATCAAATCCGAAATCCGAATGACGAAGGAATTATTCGTCATTTGGATTTCGTCATTGGGATTTGATTCGTCATTCGGATTTCGGGTTTCGGTTTTTCCAACCAGCCGGAGCAGAAATGAGCAGAAGCGCAAAGAAAGGCCCGTACGTGGACGAGAAGCTGTTCCAGAAGGTGTCGAAGCTGAACGAGAACCGCGCCAAGCAGCCGATCAAGACGTGGGCCCGTGCGTGCACGATCATTCCGGAATTCGTGGGCCATACATTTGAGGTTCACAACGGGAACAAGTTTTTGAAGGTGTTTGTGCAGGAGGACATGGTGGGGCATAAGCTGGGCGAATTTTCGCCGACGCGGATATTCAAGGGCCACAGCGGCAAGAAGGCGGCGCTGGCCGCGGCCGCGGCGGCGGCCGGAGGAACGGCGCCCGCGCCGGCGCCGGCGGCGTCGTGAGTGCGGTTGGTTTTGGGAGCTGATTATGCCATTTGAGGCCAAACATCGTTTTGCACGGATCGCGCCGCGGAAGGCCAGGTTGCTGATGAACCTGATCCGAGGCCGGGACGTGGACGATGCCATCACCCTGCTTCGCTTCGCCAAGCAACGAGCCAGCGGGATGATCGAAAAGGTGGTTCGCTCGGCGGTGGCGAACGCGGCGGAGCAGGACGTTCGGTCGCGGAACGCGTTGTACGTGCGAGAGTGCTGGGTCGATCCGGGCCCGGTGATCAAGCGGTTTCAGCCGAAGGACCGCGGCAAGGCGTATTCGATTTTGAAGCGTACGAGCCATCTGGTGGTGACGCTGGACGAACGCGCGGAGGGCGAGAAGCCCCCGCGAAGGAAATGAAGGACGCGCATGGGTCAAAAGGTCAATCCAATCGGATTTCGCGTGGGAATCACCGAGGACTGGAAGAGCCGATGGTACGCTCCGAAGTCCGCGTACGGGGATTTTCTGGTGGAGGATCAGAAGGTCCGCAAGCACATCGACGGGCGATTGAATCGTCGGCCGCCGTTCGCGGCGGTGAGCGACATCCTCATCGAGCGGACGCGGGAAGAGGTGACGGTGACGCTGAAGACGGCGCGTCCGGGTTTGGTGATCGGCCCGAAGGGCGCGGAGGTGGACAAGCTGCGCGAGGAATTGGAGGACCTGATCAAGCGGAAGGTGGCGCCGATCAAGGTCATCGAGATCAAGAACCCGGATTTGAACGCGCAACTGGTGGCGGAGGCGATCGCGGAGCAGCTGAAGAAGCGGGCCAGCTTTCGGCGCGTGATGAAGATGCGGATGGATGCGACGATGCAGGCGGGGGCGAAAGGAATCCGGATCAGCGTGAGCGGTCGGCTGGGCGGCGCGGAAATCGCCCGGAACGAGAAGGCGACGATCGGTTCGGTGCCGCTGACGACGCTTCAGGCGGACGTGAATTACGGCTACGCGGTGGCGTTCACGACGTACGGCGCGATCGGCGTGAAGGTTTGGATCTATCGCGGAATGTACGGAGAAGAGGTTTTGGAGACGGACGTTCGACCGGGCGGCGCGCCGCGCAGGGGAAGAAGATAGGAAGGAAGTGCAAGTGGCAAGTTGTTAGTGCAAGTGGAAGCGTCTGCCTGCGTGACTTGCAACTTCCAACTTGTAACTTGCAACTTCTGCGAGGTGTTTTATGGCAATGATGCCCAAAAGGGTGAAGTTCCGGAAAAGCCATCGCGGCAAGATGAAGGGGAACGCGACGCGCGGCAATACGGTGGCGTTCGGGGAATATGGCTTGCAGTCGCTGAAGGCGGCGTGGGTGACGGCGCGGCAAATCGAGGCGGGTCGGGTGGCTTGCAGCCACTTTCTTCGCCGCGAGGGGCGCGTGTTCATCCGGATTTTTCCGCACAAGCCGGTGTCGGGAAAACCGCTGGAAACCCGCATGGGCAAGGGCAAGGGCGATCCGGAATATTGGTGCGCGGTGGTGAAGCCCGGGACGATGATGTTCGAGATCACGGGCGTGGACGAGGCGACGGCCAAGCGGGCGCTGACGCGGGTGGCGCACAAGATGCCGGTTCCCTGCCGGTTCGTGCATCGGCGGCATGCGGTGGGCTAGCGGTGAAGGCGAATTTATGAAGATGAAGGAAATTCGAGAAAAAGAGACGGGTCACGTCGAGCACGAGTTGACCGAGCAGCAGAAGCACCTGTTCACGCTGCGGACGCAGTCGGTGACGGAAAAGCTGGAGGACCCGAGCCAGCTTCGCAAAGCAAGAAAGGCGATCGCGCGGCTGAAGACGGTCCTGCGGCAACGTGAATTGGAAGCGGCCCAAACGGCGGCCCCGGCAGAATCGGCCCCGGCGGGGCCGGGCCAGGCGAAATAGTCAACGAGAACTCTATGCCCGAAGCAACAACAGTCCAAACCCCCAAGCGAGCGCTGCTCCGCAAGATCCTCGGCGTGGTGGCATCCGACAAGGGTCACAAAACGATCAAGGTCGTGGTGAACTACCAGACCCGTCATCCGAAGTACGGCAAATACCTGAAACGGCGGACGGTGCTGCACGCCCACGACGAGAAGAACGAGGCCAAGGAAGGCGACACGGTGGAGATCACCGAGTGCCGGCCGTTGAGCAAGACCAAGCATCACCGCCTGCTGCGGATCGTGCAGAAAGCGCCGGAGCGCGCGGTGCAGATCTCGGCGGAGGAAGTGATGACGGGCAAAGCGCCGGAAGAAAGGTGAGGAATTGTCATTGGTCATTTGTCATTGGTCATTTGTAAAGGGCATATGCAAATGACCAATGACAAATGACCAATGACGATTCCTCGAGTTAACCATGATTCAGCAACAGACCTATTTAGACATCGCGGACAACACCGGCGCCCGGCAGGCGATGTGCATCAAGGTGCTGCGGGGCAGCAGCAGCAAGGGCAAGTTCAAGCGGAAGGTGGCGCACGTCGGCGACGTGATTATCTGCGCGGTGAAGAAGGCGCAGCCGACGGGCGACATCAAACAGGGCGAAATCATCCGCTGCGTGGTGGTGAGGACGAAGCATCCGACGCGGCGCCAGGACGGCAGCTACGTGCGTTTCGACCGCAATGCGGCGGTGGTGATCGACAAGGAGAACAATCCGCGAGGCACGCGAATTTTCGGCGCCGTGGCCCGCGAGCTGCGCGACAAGAACTTCATGAAGATCGTGTCGCTGGCGGCGGAAGTGGTTTGAGGAAGTATGGAGTTGCGAGTTGTGAGTTGCGAGTGAAAACAAGAGGATTTGCATTTACTCGCAACTCGCAACTCGCAACGCGCAACTAGGAACAGAATATGCCGCGACACATTAAAGCGGGAGACCAGGTGATGGTGATTGCCGGAGCTGACAAGGGTCAGACGGGGAAGGTGCTGCGCGTGCTGACCGGCAAGCAGCGCGTGGTGGTGGAGGGCGTCAATCGAGTGTGGAAACACGTTCGGCCATCGCAGCGGAACCCGCAGGGCGGGCGGATCCAGAAGGATGCGGCGATCCACGTCAGCAACGTGATGCCGATCGATCCGACAACCGGCAAGGGCGTGCGGCTGCGGTTTGAAACGCGGGAGGGGAAGAAACATCGGATCGCAGTCGGCAGCGGGACGGACTTGGGAACGGTGGGAAAGAAGTGAAGGTTTAGCCATCGAGTTGGATATGTCTGAAGAGAAACAGGACAAGAAGAAGCAGCAGAAAGGCCCGAAGGCGGAGGGCGGCGGCAAGCACGAAGGCCAGAAACATGAGGGCCAGGCGAAAGGTCCGCGTCCGGAGGGGGGCGGGAAGAAGGAAAGGAAGCCGAAAGGCGCGGCGCCGCAGACGGAGGTGGAGGAGAGCGGTCCGCAGGAGCCCGCGCCGCCGCCGCGCTTGCTCATCCATTTCCGGGAAAAGGTGGTTCCGGAACTTCGGCAGAAGTTCGGATACAAGAACTCGCTGGCGGTGCCGCGGCTGGAGAAGATCGTGATCTCGATGGGCGTGGGCAAGCTGGCGACGTCGGGAGAAAAAGGGAAGGTCGAGCAGGCGGAGAAGGAGTTGGGGATCATCGCCGGACAGAAGCCGGTGCGGTGCAAGGCGAAAAAGAGCGTGGCGAACTTCAAGGTTCGGGAGGGGCAGGAGACGGGCTTGAAGGTGACGCTGCGCGGGAGCCGGATGTACGAGTTCCTGGATCGGATGATCACGCTGGCGATCCCGCGGGTTCGGGACTTCCGGGGCTTTTCGGCGGACGGGTTCGACCGGGCGGGGAACTACAACTTCGGGTTCACGGAACAGACGGTTTTTCCGGAAGTGAACGCGGCGGAGGTGCAGTTCCAGCAGGGAATGAACGTCACGATGGTGACGACCGCGCCGAACCCGGAGCAGGGCCGCGAGTTGCTGAAGCAATTCGGGTTTCCGTTCCGGACGGAAGAGAAATCGGGCAAGCAGGCGAATTAGAGAAGGAAGATTATGGCGACGACGGCCTGGGTAATGAAGCAGAAGCGGCGCGAAGCGCTGGTGAAGAAGTACGCGGAGCTTCGGTGGCAGTTGAAGAAGCAGAAGAATTACGCGGCGCTGGCGCGGTTGCCGCGGGATTCGAGCCCGACGCGGTCGCGGAACCGGTGTCAATTGACGGGCCGATCGCGCGGCGTGCTGCGGAAGTTCAAGGTCTCGCGCATCATGCTGCGGGAATTGGCGTTGGCGGGAAAGATTCCCGGACTGAAGAAGGCGAGCTGGTAATGACCGGCAATCAATCAGGAAAAGAAGAGCGATGAACAATCAAGATCCCATCGCGGACATGCTGACGCGGATTCGCAACGCCAACCGGGTTGGACGGCGGATGGTCCTCGTGCCCCTGAGCAAAATCTGCAACGGCATTGCGCAGGTGCTCAAGGACGAAGGATACATCGAGCAATTCGACGTGATCGAGGATGGCAGGCAGGGCCAGATTCGGCTGAAGCTGAAATACTCGATGAGCGGCGAGAAAGTGATTCACGAGTTGGACCGGCAATCCAAACCGGGCCGGCGGGTTTACCGCGGCGTGGACGACCTGCCCAAGGTGCTCAACGGCATGGGCATCGCGGTCGTCAGCACCAGCAAGGGCGTCATGAGCGACCGGAAGGCGCGGGAGCAAAACGTCGGCGGTGAGTTGTTGTGCACGGTAAGTTGATGAAAGGAAGTTGCAAGTTGCAAGTTACAAGTTGCAAGTGAATTCAAATGCTTGCAACTTGTAACTTGCAACTTGCCGCTAATTAACATGAGTCGCATTGGGAAAAAACCCGTTCCGATCGGCACTGCCAAGGTCACGGTGCAGGAGCACCTGGTGCGCGTGGAGGGGCCGAAGGGAAAGCTGGAGCAACACGTGCATCCGACGATCACGGTGAGGTTGGATTCGGCGAAGAAGGAACTGGTGGTGACGCGGCCGGACGACGAGCGGCAAAGCAAGGCGTTGCACGGACTGACGCGGTCGTTGCTGGCGAACATGATCGAGGGCGTCACCAATGGGTACAAGAAGTCGCTGGAAGTGCAGGGCGTGGGATACAAGGCGGAAATAAAAGATAAAAGCCTGGTGTTGTCGGTCGGATACGCCAATACGATCAGCGTGCCGATCCCGGCGGAGGTGACGGTGAAAGTGGAGGGGGCGAAGATTCACGTGACCGGGCCGGACAAGCAACGGGTGGGCCAGTTTGCCAGCGACGTTCGGCGCGTTCGCAAGCCCGAGCCGTACAAGGGCAAGGGCGTTCGGTACGAGGGGGAAGTGGTGAAGATCAAGCCGGGCAAGGCGTTCGCCGGCGCCGGCGCGGCCGCGAAGTAGAGGATCGGACGATGGCTGATAAGAACAAGAAAAAACAGGTGCGTCTGCTGCGGCGGAAATGGTCGATCCGGTCGCGAATGTTCGGCACGGCCGAGCGTCCGCGGCTGAGCGTGTTCCGGAGCGACAAGCACATATACGCGCAGATCATCGATGATTATGCGGGTCAGACGCTGGCGTCGGCGTCGAGCGTCAAGACCGAGGATCGCGGCGGCGAGTTGAAGAACGGCGGGAACGTCGCGGCGGCCAAGAAGGTGGGGCTGGCCATCGCCGTCAAGGCGAAAGAGAAGGGCATCGCGGCGGTTTGCTTCGACCGCGGCGGGCGGCGGTACCATGGAAGGGTCAAGGCGCTGGCGGATGCGGCGCGCGAGGGGGGATTGAAGTTTTAGGTTTGAATTTTGTTTTAGTCGTGCAATTCCCCGCGGAGCAAGCTCCGCGGGCTTTGGCGATAGAGCGAGTGAAATATGGCTGAGCAAGAACAGCAAAGTGAGAATCAGCAGTCGGCGGCGCCTGTGCCGGAAACGGCGGCGGCGCCCCAAGCCGCGCCTGCGCCGGCAGCGCCTGCGGCGGCGGCGCCCGTGGCTCCGCGCGAGGCGTCGCGCGGTGGAGGACAGCGTGAGGGACGTCGGGGGCGGCAGGAGGGGGGCCGGGGGCGTGGCGGCGGACGCGACCGCGGCGGAGATGAAAGCGGGATCGAATCCTCGGTCGTCCGCATTTACCGATGCTCGAAGGTCGTCAAGGGCGGACGCACGTTCAGTTTCGGGGCACTGGTGGTGGCGGGCGATCGCAAAGGGAACGTGGGGATCGGCTACGGCAAGGCCAACGAAGTGCCGCCGGCCGTTGAAAAGGCGACCAAGGACGCGCGGAAGCAGATGTTCAAAGTGAATCTGAAGGGCACGACGATCCCACACACGGTCAAGGGCACCTACGGGGCGAGCACGGTGGTGCTGGTGCCGGCCCGGCCGGGCACGGGCGTGACGGCGGGCAAGAGCGTGCGGCCGTGCGTGGAACT
Organism: Tepidisphaeraceae bacterium; assembly: GCA_050011595.1. Taxonomy (GTDB): domain Bacteria; phylum Planctomycetota; class Phycisphaerae; order Tepidisphaerales; family Tepidisphaeraceae; genus PALSA-1353. The sequence continues at coordinate 900 of JBEKIV010000011.1, read as the reverse complement.
GGTGGGGATCACGGATATTCTGACCAAGGCGTATGGATCAACCAGCCCGAAGAATCTGGTGAAGGCGACGATTGCCGCGATGAAACAGCTTGAGAACCGGGAACAGGTGGAGCAGACGCGAGGCGTGAAGCTGGAGAAGGGCGCGGGGGAATTGGTATCGGCATAAGGTTCAAGGAAACCCGCGGTTTGGTGTTGCGGGCTTAGGGTGGAAGTTATGAGCATGATTCAGGACATCACGGCCGGGGCGCCGCGGAACACGCTGCGGACGCGGAAGGGCCGCGGCGAAAGCAGCGGTCACGGCAAGACATCGGGCCGCGGCACCAAGGGCGCCAAGGCGCGCGTGGGAACGTACATCAAGCGTGGGCACGAGGGCGGACAGACGCCGATTTTCCGGCGATTTCCCAAGCGTGGATTCAGCAACTACGATTTCGCCCGGCGATTTCACATCGTGAATTTGTCGGACTTGAACGAGTTCAAGGAGGGCACGGTGGTGGATTCGGCGGTGTTGCGGGAGGCGGGGCTGGTGCCGAACAGTTCCCAGCCGGTGAAAATCCTGGGCGAAGGCGAGTTGAGCAAAAAGCTGACCGTGCAGGTGGGCTGGTACAGCAAGTCGGCACACGCCAAGATCGTGGCGGCGGGTGGCGCGGCGCAAAACGCTAAGGGCGAGCCGTTTGAATTCCCCAAGCCGAAGAAGAAGTTTATTCCACGGGAGCCGGTGAAGAAGAAGGCGGTGACGGAGGAGCCGGCTGAGGTCAAGCCCGAAGCGAAAGCGGAGGCAGCCAAGCCGAAACCAGAGGCGCCAAAGCCGGAACCGGCCAAGCCGGATTCCGTTTAGCCGCCCCTTGCCCGGCGTATGATTTTTCCGAGTGGACGGTGAAGCATGATCAAGTCGTTTTTGAA
>JBEKIV010000010.1:0-32659 GCA_050011595.1 Tepidisphaeraceae bacterium | reverse complement strand
GGCCAGGGTTCCCGCGGCGATGCCGGCTTCTCCCAATTTGGTGAAGGCGAGGGGAATTTCCACGGCGGTGTTGATGGCGATGGTCAGGATCGACATGACCAACGGGGTCATCGTGTCGTGCAGGGCGTAATATCCGCGGTTGAGGACCTGCTGGAGGCTGAAAGCCCAGATGGCGGCGGAATAAAAGATCACCGACCGGGCGACCCATTGCGTATCGACGGCGGTGAAACTGCCGTGCTGGAATACCAGGCGCACGGTGGGATAGCGCACGAGGATCAACCCGAGGCTTGCCGCGAGGCCTTCGAAGAGGGTGAACAGGATTCCCTGGCGGAGCACGCGTTTGAATTTTTGTTCGTCTTTGTCGTGAGCGTCGATGCTGAGGCTGGGAAAGATGGCGGTGGCTACGGCCGTGGCGAAAACGCCCAGCGGGAATTGGTAGAGCATTTGCGCCCAGTTGAGCCGGGCGGCCGCGCCGATGGCCAGGGGATAATTCCAGGCGTGATGGAAGAGTTGCAATTTTTCGGCCGGGTTTTGGCCGACGGTCAGGTAGAGGGTGATGGCCTTGTCGAGCAGGACGGAAATTTGCAGGACGCTGGCGCTGAGGGCGACGGGAATGGAGAGCGTCAGAAGCCTCCGCATGGTTGGGGTCCAGATTTTTCCGATCCACATGAATCGGAAGCCGGCGTGGCGGAGGACAGGCAGAAGCATGGTGATCTGCACGACTCCGGCGATGAGGACGAAAACACAGAGCCAATAGGCGAGCCGGGTCTGCAACACCTGGTCGAGATTGCCGGGCTTGAGCAGGAGCAAGCGCGCGCCGACGACGATGACGGCGATGTGGATGATATTCAGGGGAACCTGCGTGAGGGCCGGAAGTCCGAAGCGTTTGTGGACCTGGAGAATGCCGCTGAGGAACGCGGTGCCGCAGACGAGGATGACGTACGGCAACATGACGGCGGTGAATTTGATGACCAGGAGATTGTCGCTTCGGAATTGAATCAGATGTGCGATGAGCCAGAGGGTCCCTTCACCGACGACGGTCAAGACGACGAGGATGGCGGCCAGGAGATTGAAGCTGGCGGCGGCAAAGCGATTGGCTTCGTCTTTGTCGCCGGTTTTCAGGGCCTGGGCGTAAAGGGGAATGAAGGCCGCGGATAGCGCGCCTTCGCCAAGGAGCTTTCGGAAGAGATTGGGGATGGAAAAGGCGACGCTGAAGGCCTGTGCGACGACGGTAGCGCCGAAATAGTTGGCGACGACGCTTTCGCGGGCCATGCCCAGGACGCGGCTGAGGAGGGTTAGGATGGAGATGAGCTTGGCGTGAGCGACGAAACTTGCGGAACGGGCTTCGGGCTTGGGGCGCGACGGCTCGGCGGAGATGGGAATGCCAAGGGCTTGCTGGGACATCCGTGTCCTTTACCTGGTCAGTCGATTTTTGATCTCGCGTGCCGCGGCGGCCACGTCGTCGGCGCCGGTGACGGCGGCGGCGATGGCGATGGCCGAAATCCCCGCCGCCAGGACTTTATCGACATTTTCGGGTCCGATGCCCGAAATGGCGACCTTGGGGAGGGCGATTTCGCGTGCCGCGGCAGCAGCATACTCCAATCCGGCCAGGAAGTCGCGGGGTTTGGTGGCACTCTTGAAAACGGGGCCGACGCCGATGTAATCGGCGCCGCCGGTGACGGCGCGATGGGCCTGGTCGAGATTGTGGGTGCTGATGCCGAGGATTTTCCGGTTTCCGATGATCCGTCTCCCCTGGAGGGCGGGCAGGTCGTCCTGGCCGAGGTGTACGCCATCGGCATCGGCGGCAAGGGCGATGTCGCAGCGGTCGTTGATGATGCACAAAACTGCGTGTTTCCGGCAAAGTTGGACCAATTGCACGGCCCGGTCGAGGAACTGGGAATCGGGAAGCTGCTTTTCGCGAAGTTGAAGGCAATCGGCGCCGCCCTGGATAGCCAGTTCGGCAGTTTCAAGCCAGGGGCGTTTGCAGGCGGATTCGGTAATGAGGACGTAAAGTCTTACCGCGGCGAACCGCTGGCTGGGGCGAAGGGTCAGGGCAATCTGCTGCTCGACGGAGTAGAGGCGATAGCGGAGGCTTTCGATTTTGGCGGCGTCGGCGGGATCGGCGGTTTTGAGAAACTCTTCGATGGCCCGGAGGGCTTCGCCGGCGCGTTTTCCGGCGGCGGTGACGACATCGGCCAAGTCGCGGCGGGTTTGTTCGGTCGGGGTCTTGATGGCCGTGCCGACGTCGCCGGGGGTGTCGCGATGGACGATGGCTTCAGACAACAGCGTTGCCAAGAGGCCCGTCAATTCATGGCGGAGATTCTTGACTTGACGGCTGAGCGGCTCGTCATTGAGCGCGAAGCGCGCATAGTCCTCAAGGACGCGGAGCGCTTCGCGGGCGCGATTCGCATTGGCGTCGAGGAGTCGCAAAATCGGTCCGGAAGGAGAACTCTCGGCGGCCACAACCGCGATTATAGGCTCATTTGATGGATCAAACGAGATCGCAGGCGTCGGCGGGCATCCAATGGGCGGGTTTTCCCTTCCATTTCACGTTGCAGCCGAGGGGATTGCTCTGCTCGACGGGCGGCTTCTTGCCGGCGAGGAGGGCGTCCACGGCGTCGCGCAACTCATGGGTCTTGGCCAGGACCTCCATCTTGGGATTGTCGTCCATCCGGCCGGTGTAGCGGAGATTCCTCTGGGCGTCGAAGACGTAAAAGTGCGGGGTCCGCAGTGCGCCGTAGGCCAACGCCACTTCCTGCGATTCATCGCGCAGATAGGGGAAGGGGAACTTCTTTTCCTTGGCGCGGGCGACCATGTGCTCGAAAGAATCGGTGGGATGTTCCACGGTCTCGTTGGAATTGATGGCGACCAATTTCACGCCGCGGGCGGCATAATCCTTGGCGAAGCGGATGATGCGGTCCTCGCTGCCGACCACGTAGGGACAGTGGTTGCAGGAAAAGACCACGACGAGCAGCTTGGCGTCCTTGAAGTTGGCCAGGGAATATTTTTTGCCGTCAACGCCGGGAAGATTGAAATCCGGCGCCGGCCGGCCGATCTGAAGGGTGAATGGCATGAAGGACCTCGCTTTGAGTGTAAAAACCGGAGGGTATCATAGCCGCTTCAGGGGTCAATGCTCCAGCCGATCAATCTGGCGGGCCATTGCGGCGGGAGATCGGGAACGAGAAACGCCTCGGGTTGGCCGAGGACGGCGCCGGCGGCGAGGTAGCCGCTACGGACGGCGCCTTCCATGGTGGCGGGCCAGCCGGTTTGGGTGTAATCGCCGGCGAGGAACAGGCCGCCAATGCCGTTGGGCGGCGGAGATTGTGCGGGACGGAAACGGTCGATTCCCGGGGCCGGGGAGAAGGTGGCGCGCTTTTCGATGATGATGGAGCCGCGGAGGAGTTTGGCGTTGCCGGCGGCGGGGAAAGTCCGGCGAATCTGTTGGGTGAAAAGATCGAGTGATTCTTCGCTATTTTGCTGGAGCCAATCGCGCGCGGCGCTGATGACGCCCAGGACGGCGCTGCCGTCGGTTCCGGGTTTTTGGAAAAGCCATTGCAAGGGCCCGCCGAGGAGGGCGCCGTGCGGGGTTGAAATCACCGGGCGGTCGAACCAGAGATGCGCGCCGAGGATGGGGACGCTCTGCAAGCGGCTCAAGCCGGTGAATCGGCTGTCCTGGTTGGCCAATTCGGGGGGGACCCATTTTTCCAGGGCGGGGTAGTTGACGGCGAGGATGACGGCGTCGGCGGGGAGGAATTCTCCGGCCAATTCGATGCCGACGGCGCGCGATTCCTCGAACCGAATGCCGGTCATTCGAGCCGCCAGGCGGACGTCCTGGCATGGGAGACGGCCGTACAATTCACCCAGCGGACAATTCGGGGTGCCCATGCGATAGGCGGATCGGTGGCTCAGCATTCCTTCCTGGAAGACCTGGATGGCGTACGCGGCGCTGGCGTCGCGGCAGCGTTCGTTGAGGGCGCTGACGAGAATCAGTTCATAGAATTTGTCGATGAGGCTGTCGGGTTGGCGGTGGTCGGCGAGCCATTGGCCGAAGGAAATGTCGCCGAGCTTGGCGCGGCCCCCAACGCCGAGGCGGAGTATGGCCAGCATTGCACGGCCAAGGGCGAGGCGTTCGGCCAGAGTCAACGCGCCGAACCGGGCGCCGGAGGCGGCTAGATGTAGCGGGGCCGGGAGTCCTTGCATCGCCCAGAGTTGATGGCGGCCTCCGTGGGAATCGAAAAAGTGAATGGTGTCGTCCCAGCGAATGAGGTCTAAGACTCCGATGCGGCGATAGAAGTCCAGGAGGTTGGTGCAGCAGCCGAGCAGGACGTGCTGGCAGTTGTCGAGGAATTCGCCGTTTTTGGGGTCTTCAAAGGAGCCGGCGCGTCCGCCGAGGGTTTTGCGGGCTTCGACCAGGGTGACGTTGTTTCCGGCGGATTCCAGCGCGACAGCGGCGGCCATACCCGCCAGCCCGCCTCCCACTACGACGATGCGTTTGGGCATCGGCCCTACCTTGAACGAGATGCTCGCCAGGCGATGCGGAACTTGGCCATCGGCGAGAGGGAGACGCGATGGCGGAGGACGCAAGCGGGATCGGCGGCCATTTTTTCCAGAATGCCGTGGTAAATCTGGGTCATGGCGGTGAGGGTGGGCCGGCAGTCGGCGCTGATGAACGATTCGAGGGGGGCCGAGCGCTGATAGAAGTCGCGGGCACGGGCGATTTGCATCCGCATCATCGGTTCGAAGCCGTTGCTGGCGACAGCGGAGCGGAGCTGGTCCTCGCCGACGCCGGCGGCCTTCAGTTCGTCGCGGGGGATGTAAAGGCGGCCGCGATCGGAATCCTCGCGGAGATCGCGCAGGACGTTGGTAAGCTGAAAGGCGATGCCGCGGTCGATGGCGAGGGATTCGGTTTCTTGGCCGCCCTGGAAGCCCCAGATGTAAATACTGGCGATGCCGACGACGCCGGCGACGCGATAACAATATCCGCGGAGTTCTTCGAAGGTTTGAAAGACGGGTGACTCCAGGTCCTGGCGCTGGCCGGCGATAACGTCCTGAAAGACGTGATGGGGCACGTTGTGGGCGTGAACCATGTCGGCGAAGGCGGGCCAGAGGAGGTGGCCATCGCGTGGGACTTGGCCGGCGAGGGCGGATTGGGTGGCCTCGTTCCAGGCGTCCAACGCTTCGGAGCGTTGGGAAAGGGTCTGTCCGTCCTGTCCGTCGGCGATGTCGTCGACGAGGCGCATGTAGGCGTAGAGGGCGAACATGGCGCCGCGTTTGCGCTGGGGGAGGAGTTTCAGGCCGTAATAGAAATTTCGGGCTTGGCGTTTGGTGAGGGCGGCACAGTAATCCCGGGATTCGGCCAGGGAAGCGCCGGGGCGTCCGGTGGCGGCGGTGGCCAGACTCATCGGCGACCTCCGCTGTGGAGGGCAAGCCCTCCACTCAAAATTCGGCCGGCGAAAGCGGCGAGGGTGGAAAAGACCAGTTCGCCTTTTTGCCATTTCGAGAGCCTGGGCCTTCGGGAAAGGGTGTCGTAATTCTGTCGGCGGATGGCCGACAGAACCGCCCTGCCGCCCTTGCCGAAGAGGGCAACCTGCATGCGGATTGAGGGCCTGAGCATCGGGAGCAGGGCTGCGCCGCGGTCGAACAAATCGGCGGTGCGATCGACCTCGAAGCGGAGCAGAGCCCGGAAATGATCGTCGCATTCGCCCCGGAGGATTTGCTCCTCGGTGACCGCGAAGCGATCCATAGACTCTCGGGGAAGATAGATGCGGCCGCGGTCGAGGATGTCGCGGCGGACGTCCTGCCAGAAATTCGCCAGTTGCAGGGCGGTGCAAATCTGGTCGGACAATTGCCCGCGCTGTTCGTCGCGGTATCCGCATAGATGGAGAACGAGCCGGCCGACGGGATTGGCGCTGCGGCGGCAATAGTCCAGAAGCTGGTCGTAGGTTTGATATCGCAAGACGCGCTGATCCTGTTCAAAGGCGTCGATGAGGTCGAGAAACGGCTGCGGGGTCAATTGGTGGCGCCCAATGGTCTGGGCCAAAGCGACGAAGACGGGGGTATTGGCCCGGCCGGCGAAACATTCCAAGGTCTGATCGCGGAAATCGGCCAGAAGACGGAGGGATTCGGCGCGGTCGCCGGTTTCGTCGCCGAGATCGTCGGCGACTCGGCAGAAGGCGTAGACGTTGCTGAAATCCTGGCGCAGATGGCGGGGAAGCAGGAGAGAAACAACCGAGAAGTTTTCGTAGTGCGTCTGGGCCAGGCGGCGCGTCTGACCCTGCGCGTCGGCCAGGTCGCCAGCGGCTGCGGCCGCCATGTGGATGGTTGATGCGCTCACTTGATTCGCATTTTCGCTGTTTTTTGGGAATTTGCAAAGGGAAAGAATAGTTGGAAGTTGCAAGTTGCAGGTACAAGTTGGAAGTTAAGAACTTGCACTAACAACTTGCAACTTGCAACCTCCTTTGATCCCAATCGAAATCGGCTATAACGACGGCATGGCCATGAAGATCCTTTATGTCGGCGGGACGGGCGAAGTTTCCTACGGCTGCATACAGGCCGGCTTGAAAATGGGGCACCAGATCAGCGTTTACAACCGGGGCACGAGCGGTGTGCCGCTGCCGAAGGGGGCGGCGCATATCGAGGGGGATCTGAACGATGAATCGAAATATCAATCGGTCGGCGGGCAGAAATGGGACGCGGTCTGCCAATTCCGCAGCTTCGGCCTGGACCAGTGCGAGCGGGATATCCGGGCGTTCGCGGGGAACGTGGGACAATTTGTGTTCATCTCGACGGCGATGGTGTATCAGCGGCCGCCGGCAAAATTGCCGATCACTGAATCGTCCGCCCGGGGCAATCCGCATTCGCCGGAATATGCGCAGAAGAAAATCGCCATCGAGGATCGGCTGATGGAATTGCACCGATCCGGGAAGATGCCGGTGACGGTGGTGAGGCCGAGCCATACGGTTCGCACGCGGATGCCGGGGACTTTCATCAGCGATGACGAGGTCGCCTGGCGGATGCTGCACGGCAAGCCGGTGATCGTGCACGGAGACGGATCGAGCCTGTGGGCGCTGACCAGGACGGAGGATTTCGGCCGGGCGTTCGCCAAATTGCTGGGCAACCCGAAGGCCATGGGCGAGGCGTTTCATATCACCACCGACGAGGTGCATCCGTGGGATGCGATCTATCGCCAGATGGCCGCGGCCCTGGGCGCGCCGGAGCCGAAGCTGGTTCACGTCGCCAGCGATACGCTGGTGCGCTATGAAGCGAAATGGGCGGGGGCACTTCTTGGCGACAAGAGTTGGAGCTGCGTGTTCGACAACACGAAGGTGAGGAAAGCCGTCGGCGGCCGATGGAAATGCCGGCACGATCTGAAGGAAACATTGGCGATGTCGGCCAAGCATGCGCTTCAGAGGCAGAAGAATTTTTCGCCGGATGCTCAGGTGCAGGCGTTGGTGGATCGGATTGTGGAGGAGCAATCGCGGCTGGGTGTGGCCGCGGTACGCGAGCCACGTTTGTGAACCGGATTCCGGTGTCGAAGCGTAATTCCTGTCGCAAAAATGGGGCTATTTTTCTGATTTTGCGTCTGAAAATGTCCCGCTCCTCCCCGATATGTCCCATTACCCCCCCCCACCCCCCCCCCCCGCTGCGCGAGACAGTGGAACAGTAGACAGTAGAACAGGTGAAGGGGGAGGGCAATCCGCATCATTGGCGACGAACATGAAGTTGCCGAGTGATCGGTCATCATAAAACTACTGTTGCAGAATTGGCGTTGGGGTGGTGTCTACAAAACCCCCGTTTTCGACAGCGCCGCGGGGGGTTTTGTCGACGTTGACGGGGGACCATAGTTGAAAAAGCACCCCTAGGCCATTTTGTCGCGGTTCGAGCTGGGCCGGGATGACGGCCGGATCGGCGATGAAAAATCACCGCCCTCTACATCTATAGCTGGAAGGTGAAAGTTTAGGGCGGGTTTTCGGCAAATCGAACAATTTTTTTGCTTCGAACGTGAACTTTTAACCGCGGAGAACGCCGAGATCGCGGAGAAGATAAGACTGCGGATTACGCGGATAGCTCGGATGAATTCATCTCTTATCCGCGCCCATCCGTGTAATCCGCGGTTCTGCTCATGCGAATCCCGACCAGCGCCGATCTTGCGGTAATGCAAGGCCGTTCCGTTACATGGCTCGACGAGATTACATGGAGATTTATTGCGGTCCGTTCGTTGGGAACAGAAACGGGGACGCTGCCTTCCACATTGGGCTGGCTCCAAAACCATGGAAAAGAGCTACGTCCCCTTTAATCGATCCGGAATCGATGTTCTGAAGATCGACCACCTCTCACTGTTTATGCCGCATGTCATTGTTCGAGCGCGATGTATTTGGCGCGCTACTTGGCGTCGTCGTGCGCAAGCGACGAGGAGAGCGCCCGGTAGGCGTTGGCCTGAGCGTGCAATTCCCTGGCTTTCTTCTCGAAGGTTTCGATGGCGTCGGCGCCGGCAGGCCAGCGCAGCGGAGGCTCGGCCTGGCTCGCGAGTTGTATTAGCCCCTTCGCGAGCTTGGCGGGGTCGCCGCCCTGCAAGCCGCTCATTCCCTTCCATGCGGTTACGGTCTGCGTCGTCTGTTCAGCATAGTCGTTGATCGAGGGCTTGGGCCACTTCGTTGAATCGTCCGTGAGCAGCTCGGTGCGGAAGAAGCCGGGCTCCACTAGCATCGTGCGGATTCCGAACGGCGCGACTTCGGGCGTAAGCGACTCGATCCAGCCTTCGACGCCGAACTTCGCCGCGGAATAGGCCGAAACGAATGCCTGCCCGGAGATGCCGCCTGTCGAGGAGATCGTCACGATGAGTCCGCGGCGCTGGGCACGCATGACGGGGAGGACAGCGCGCGTGACGTTCACCGGGCCGAACAGGTTGGTCTCGATCTGCGCGCGGAAGTCTTCGGGGGCAAGTTCTTCGAAGAACCCGGCATAAAAGTTGCCAGCGTTGTTGACCAGCACGTCAATGCGACCGAAGCGGTTCACGGCGGCGGCCACGGCTGCTTTGGTGTCCTCGGGACGAGTGATATCAAGCTTGACCACAAGCAGGTCGTCAGCTTTGCCGAGCGCGCTGACCACGCCATCAGTGTTGCGGCCAGTGGCAACGACGGCATGCCCCGCGGCGAGCGCGGCCTTCACGATGTCAACGCCCATGCCACGGCCGGCACCAGTCACGAACCAGACGGTCTTGTCAGTCATGGTATTTCCAATCGATTGTTATTACTGCGGATCGGCGGCTTTCTTTCTCAAACCACAGCGTGACACTCAAGAGTTTACCATGCGTCTGAAAACGTGCAGCAGTAATAAGGCGAAACAAATTAAAATTACACGAGGAGATGCTTTTCTCGCGTTCCTCACCCGCCTCGATACATTTTGAATCTGCCGACCGGCATCCCCGAAGTGGTTCCCCCCTCCACTTCATCCGGTCGACTTTTGTGTTTTCGTTCCCTCCGGGAACTGTATATCGCGCAGCGTTCACCGACCACCCGCGCCGATTGCCACTTCGCTATCAATAGCCGGCGGAGCGGCGAATCAAACTTTACAGAGCTGTCGCCACAGGATGGACATTCACATTTCCGCAATTTCGAATAGGATTGATAGAGGGGACGTAGCTCTTTTCCATGGTTTTCATCCATCCCTCACTCCGCCGATTTCACCGTCACCTGCTCGTTCCGCGACAGATCGGCCAGGGTGCGTTTGCTCATCGTCGCGTGAATGATGATGCGGTCGACGTCGTACTCGCGGTCGCGCACCTGGCAATGGGTTTCGATGAAGGCCAGCAGTTTGCCGTTGGAGGAGTCGGCTTCGAGAACGGCCTGGACCTGCTGGGCGTTGACGTTGGCCGCGGCGGCGGCGTAAAGACGGTCGATTCCTTTGCCGCTCTTGGCGCTGATGGGGATGGCATCGGGGTGCAGGGTGCGCCATTCGGGGAAATTCTCGTCGCCCTCAGGGGTGTCGATCTTGTTAAGCAGAAGCAATTCGGGCTTGCCCTTGACGCCGACTTCGTCGAGGACGATATGCACTGAATCAAACTGCTGGCGGGCGTGGGGATGGCCGACGTCCAGGACGTGCAGGAGCAGATCGGCATGGACGGCTTCTTCGAGGGTGGCCCGGAAGCTGGCGACAAGATTGTGGGGCAGATCGCGGACGAATCCAACGGTGTCGCTGAGCAGGACCTGCAATCCGCGGTCCAGCTTCCAGGCTCGGGTCTTGGTGTCGAGGGTGGCGAAGAGTTTGTCATCGGCGTAGGCGCCGGCGGCGGTGAGGGTGTTGAAGAGGGTGCTTTTGCCGGCGTTGGTGTAACCGACGATGCAGATGGTGAAATGCTGGCGGGTGCGTTCGGCGACGAGGCGGGTCTTGCGCTGCTGGATTTTTTCGATTTCGCCCTGGAGCCGACTGATGCGTTTGCGGACGAGTCGGCGGTCGATTTCGAGCTGTTGTTCGCCGGGTCCGCGGGCACCGATGCCAGCGGCGGGCGCGCCGCCGGCGATCCGCTCCAGGTGTCCCCACATGCGGGTGAGGCGGGGATAAGTGTATTGCATCTGCGCCAGTTCGACCTGGAGCTTGGCTTCGTGGGTCTGGGCCCGGGTGGCGAAAATGTCGAGGATTAATTCCGAGCGGTCCAGGACCTTGATTCCCTCCATGGGCGGGCTGTCGGCTTCTTCATTGATGATCTTTTCCAGCGCGCCGATCTGGCCGGGGGAAAGATCGTTGTCGAAGATGACGACGTCGGCCCGTTCCTTGATGGCCAGAGCGGCGATTTCCTTGACCTTGCCGGAGCCGACATAGGTTCCGGCATCGACGCGTTGGCGGCGTTGGAGGATGGTTCCGACGACCCTGGCGCCGGCGGTTTTGGCCAGAGAGGCAAGCTCGCCGAGGGGATCGCGCGGATCGGCGGTGGATTTGGGCAAAATGACGCCGACCAGGATCGCCTGCTCCTGGCGAACGGAAAGCTCGGTGCGTTTCAGTTCGGACACGGAGGCATTGTAATTGCCGAGGGCCGATTGCCAACAAAATGCCGAATGCCGAATGCCAAATGCCGAATGGAAGAGGGAAGTGCGAGTTTCTTCTTTCATTCGGCATTTGGCATTCGGCATTCGGCATTTGGAGCCAGGCCGATTCGACTGGCGTTTGATGGGCGGTGCGGCTACAATTTGGCCTGGTTTTTGGGTTTGACGGTCACGACGCTTGCCACGGCAATAGCAACGGCGCATGTACCTGAATTCGCCGCAAATCTCGTCTTCCGGCAATGGCGCGGGAACTTGTGCCCTGAACGCCAACGTTCTGGTTTTGAATCGGTTTTATCAGGCGATCCGGGTGATCAACGTGCGGCGGGCTTTTTCGCTGCTTTGCCGGCAGTTGGCGGAAGTCATCCACATCGAAACGGACCACGCCGGGCAGAGCCGGTGGCAAAATTTCAACTTCGACGACTGGCGGGAAATCAGCCAGCTCAAGGCTGAATTCGAGCCGGACGAATACGACTGGATTCACACGGTGCGGTTTCAGATCGCGGTGCCGCGGATCATCCGGCTCCTGGCGTACGAGAAGCTTCCGCGGCAGGAGGTGAAATTCAATCGGCGGAACATCTACGCGCGGGACGGGAACCGTTGCCAATACTGCGGCAAACGGACGAGCACGACGGAGCTTTCACTGGATCACGTGGTTCCCAAGAGCCAGGGGGGCCGGAGCACGTGGGAGAACATCGTGTGCTGCTGCGTGAGATGCAACGTGAAAAAGGGCGGCCGCACGCCGGACCAGGCGCACATGCACCTGGTGATGCGACCGGTGAAGCCGAAGCGCAGCCCGGTGATCAACATCCGCCTGGCCGATGCGCGGTATTCGAGCTGGAAACAATTCCTGGATACGGCGTATTGGACGGTGGAGTTGAAGTGAGCCCGCCAGGAATCAGTGGCGTGCTTCTGGACGCTTCCTGCGTCTTGGCCGTGGTATACCAAGTTGCCGTCGGACTACCTCGATGCGAATGCCGCCTTCGGCTTTGTACCTGGCCCTTGATTTTTCGATGATCGAAACGAACCTCGGATTATTCGCCAGGGCGATTGATTCCGCGTCCATGCCCTTTGCGGAGCTCAGAACGGCCAGCGGTTTGCCGTTTCGCAGGACCAGCACGGCCCCTCGATCAATCGATTTGGCATAATCAGCCAAAGGCTTGGTCGCCTTTGCAAGTTCAATGGTTTTCATCGCGAACGGCCTATTCGTACACATCGCGCCGGTGAGCGATATTTACCACAACGATAAGCCGTGCCGCATCTTCGATCCGGTACACGACCCGCCAATCTCCGACTCGGTATCGCAGCAGATGGGAAAACTCCCCTTTCAATCGCTTAATGTTGTTGTGCTTTCGCGGTTCCGAGCGAAGGACCGAAAAGCACCGATCCAATCGGCGCTGCAAGTTGGCGTCGGCGCGTTCAAAAAACCGTCCGGCGTCGGCCGCGAGGATCAAGTCGTAAAGGTCAATACTTCCGCCGGAGCTTTTCGAAAGGGACGAATCGGCCAGCGGCGATGTCACGCTCCGCCTTTGCCAACGTCGCGCGGAACCTGGCAATTCGAGTGCCGGAATCGTCATCGGTCTCGCTTCGCCCTAGCAATGAAAGCAGATTGGCGGCATAGCGCAAGCGGCCCCCGTCCAAGCCATCGATTTGTTTCTTGATCTTCCTGCGAAGTTCGACCGTGCTCATGCGATGCGTCCTCAGATCTATTGTATCAGCAACCCGGGTCTTTTCTACGCGGAGGCAAAACGGAGAGCGCAATCGGCCCGCCGCGCCGATTTTTCACCATCCCCCGTCCCCCGCATCCGCCGCGCGCCAGAGATACCAGGCGGCGATGGTGCGATAGGGTCGCCAGGGTTCGCCGAGTTTCGTCAATTCTTTCGGCTTGGGGCGATCCTTCAAGCGAAAAACATTCTTCGCCGCCGACTGCAATCCTAAATCATCCACAGGCCACACGTCCGGTCGGTTCAATACGAAGATCAGGAACATCTCGGCCGTCCAACGTCCGATGCCTTTGACGGCCGTCAGGGCGCCGATCACTTCTTCATCGCTGAGTTGGGAAAGGCGGTGGTTGGGGATGGCGCCGCTTAAGAAGTGTTTTGAGAGATCGATTAGATATTTCTTTTTCTGACGGGACAGGCCGCAGCCTTTGAGTTGGGCTTCCGATCCGTTGCTGAGCAGGCTCAGCACGAGCCGGGGCGTGGGGCGTTTGCGGGGGAAACGTTCCCTGAACCTTCCGAAGAGCACGGAGGCGACGGTGGTGGAAATCTGCTGGGAATAGATCGACTTGCACAGGAGGACAAAATGGTCGCGTCGCGGCCTGAGCGCGCAGGGTCCGACGGCGGCGATGACGTCGCGCAGGACGGGGTCGCGCTGGAGATGCCGGCGGGCGGAAGACCAATCGTCGCTTTTCATGGGCGGATCATGGTAAGCAGGAAATCAAAAATCCGAAATCCGAAATCCAAATGACGAATTAATCCGAATGACCGAATGACCGAAAAAGGGGCTTCGTTTCGTCATTCTGGTTTCGGACTTGATTCGTCATTCGGATTTCGGATTTCGAGTTTCGCGCCAGCGCGCAATGGACAGGAGCGTATGCTCGGCCTTACAATCATTGGCAAATCTGGATTTATCCCGAAGGAGCAGGCATGCGTCCGCCGTTGAAATTGAGTGGAATCGATCAGGAGCATTTGCAGGAGTTATATAACGAGGCGGGCATCGCGCGCGATGAATTGCCTTATTCCGCGGCGTTTGAGGGGCTTTGCCAGGGGTTTCAGGACCGGACGTTCAAAAACGCCCACCCGGAGCAGGTTTTTTGCGCCTTGCTGAAATACGTTCGAAGCGGCACGAATTCCGCGGGCGAGCCGACGGCTGCGGTGGTGACCGAGGAGCAGCTCAAGCTGCTCAAGGGAATGCTTCCACGGCACACCAAGGGTGGGAAACTGATTCCTTACAGCGATGAATTTGAGGCGGCGCAGCGGGAATTCAATAAATTGCAGGGGATGGAGTTGGCGGCGGGCGATTTCTGGCGGGCGGTGATGCAGGCGCAAGGCCCCAAGCGTCGCCCTCCGAAGCGCGCCAAAGTCGCCGCCGCGCCGGTCGAGGATGACGATGAGGATGGGGAATAGAACACAAGTTGTTATTGCGATTGAAGTTAGTTGTAATTTGTGATTGCCTCGTCGTCCTCTTGACTTGATTGTCCTATTTCATCTATAGATTAGTAGGAGTTCAGACGGTTCCTGCAAGGCCTTTTCAAATGGCATCGCCAACGTGGAAAGAGAAGCTGGGGAAGCGCGTTCCCGCCGATTGGGGGCAGGAAATCGACAGTTTTGAGGCGCAGATTGCCTTGCGAAAGCAGGGCAAGATTGAGGAGAAGGTTTTTGCGGAGACGCGGCTTCGCCGGGGGGCTTACGGGCAGCGGTACGACAATGGCCAGCGGCATGATGGGATCAAGACGCAAAAGCTGCCGTACAGTTCTCTGACCAAGGGTCCGGACACGTTTTGGGAAGCGCCGGGGATGCAGCGGATCAAGATTCCATACGGGGGCCTGAATCCGGAGCAGATGATCGTGCTGGCGGAATTGGCGGAGGAATATTCCGATGCCATCTGCCATATCACGACCCGGCAGGACATTCAGTTGCATTTCGTCAACATTGAGGACACACCGGATATTTTTCGCCGGCTGGCGGCCGCGGGAATTACGACGCGCGAGGCGTGCGGGAACTCGGTTAGGAACGTGACGGCATGTCCGTTGGCGGGCGTGTGTAATACCGAGGCGTTTGACGTTACGCCCTATGCCAAGGCCTTGGCGTTTTATCTGTTGGGCCATCGGGACATCCAGGATTTCGGGCGGAAATTCAAGATCGCTCTTTCCGGCTGCGCGGACGAGGCTTGCGCGTTGGTGTCGATGCACGATCTGGGCGGGATCGCGGCGACGAAAGTGGTGGATGGGAAAACGGTGCGGGGATTCAGGATATTCGTGGGCGGCGGGCTGGGGGCGGTTCCGCATCAGGCGAAGCTCCTGGACGAATTCGTTGCCGAGGAGGAATTGCTGCCGCTGGCACGGGCGATCGGCCGGGTGTTCGCGCGGCTGGGAGAAAAGAAAAACCGAAACCGGGCGCGGTTGAAATTCCTGGTTCAGAAGCTGGGGATCGAGGAATTCCGGCGGCTGGTGCAGGAAGAGCGGCGGACGATGCCGGAGGATCCGGCATGGCGCGAGCATTTTGAGCGCATCCCCCGGTACGAAGAAAAACCGGCCCTGGCGGCGGTGCAACTCAACGGCGCTCGCCGGCCGGCGGGATACGACCAATGGGCGGCGACGAATCTGTATCAGCAGCGTCAGGCGGGATATTACGTGGCGACGGTGACGTGCCCGCTGGGGGACCTGACATCGGACCAGATGCGCGCTTTGGCCGACATTTCCCGGCGTTATGCGGGTGGAAATGCCCGGACCACGGTCGAGCAGAACCTGGTGATGCGTTGGATTGGACACGATCAGACGATCGCCCTGTACAAGGAGCTTTCGGCGATGGGGCTGGGCGAAGCCGGAGCGGGAACGATCGTGGACGTGGTGGCTTGCCCCGGCACGGATACGTGCAAACTGGGGATTGCCTCGTCGCGCGGGTTGGCGGGCGAGCTGCGGCGCCGGCTGGCGGCCAAGAATGCCACGCTCGATCGCGCGATCCAGGGGCTTCGCATCAAGGTTTCCGGCTGCTTCAATTCCTGCGGGCAGCATCACGTGGCGGACATCGGGTTTTACGGCAACAGCCGGAACGTCAACGGATACACCGTTCCGCATTTTCAGGTGATGCTGGGAGGCCAGTGGTCAAACAACGCCGGGAGCTATGGGCTGGCGATGGGCTCGGTTCCGTCGCGGCGGGTCCCGGATTTGGTTGAACGCTTGATGGGCCGATTCGCCGCGGAGCGAACGGGCGAGGAATCGTTCCAGGCATTTTGCCAGCGGATCGGCAAGCCGGCGCTCAAGACCATCGTGAACGAATTCGCGGCGGTTCCGCCGCATAAGGACGATCCCTCGTTCTACAGCGATTGGGGCGATCCGCGGGAATTCACCATCGGCGACATGGGCGTGGGGGAATGCGCTGGGGAAATCGTATCGCTGGCGCAGTTCGGCTTCACGCAGGCCGAGAGCGAGGCTTTCGAGGCGCAGCTTCTGCTGGACGGCGGACAATATCGTCAGGCGGATGAGAAGGCGTATCAGGCGATGGTCACGGCCGCCCGGACGCTGGTGCAGGTGCAATGGCTGGACGTGCCGAACGAGCCGGCGGTGATCGTCGAGGAATTCCGCAAGCGATTCGTCGAGCCGAAGATTTTCTGGGACACCTATCATCACGGCCAGTTTGCCAATTACCTTCTGGCCCGGCATGAAGGTGCGGATTCGAGATATACCAACGAGACGGCGCAAAAACTGGTGTCGGAGGCCAACCTGTTCATCGACGCGGCCTACAAATGCCATGCGAAGATTCAGGCCGCCAGCGCGGTTCAGATCCCGGCGCCCCAATAAATCCATGGACGTTTACAAAATAGCGGTGAAGATTTTCGCCTCCGCGGAGAGTTTGACGCCGGACACGTTCGTGCCGATCTTTCACCATTGGATTCAGAATCAATCGGTCCAAGGCCATCGGCTGATCGACGTGGCGGATTACGGCCACGTTGCCGCCGGTCCCGGCACCGTGCTGGTCAGTTCCGAGGCGAATTTCTACATGGATCACGGGGCGAATCGGCTGGGGCTTTTGTATTCTCGCAAGCTGCCGCTGGCGGGAGCGTTCCAGGATCGGCTGCGGGCGGCGATCGGCGAGGCGGTGAAGGCCGCGGCCAAGCTGGAACAGGAGCCGGAAGTCGCGGGGAAGCTGAAATTCAAAACGGACGAGATTTTGATCCGCCTGAACGACCGGCTGCTGGCTCCTCCGAACGACCAGACCGTCGCGGTGGCCAAGGGCGACGTGCAGGCGATGGCCAGGCGGCTTTACGGCGACACGGCCGTGGTTGAATCACATTTCACGCCACAGACCGTGGTGGAGTTTACGATTCGGTCGAAAGAGAAACCGGCATTGGAGACATTGCTGAAAAAGGTTTGACGCCGCCACCTGCATCATTTCATGGTCCCACGACGAAATCGCAATAATCGTAGGCCAGATTCCATCGCGGCCGCCGGGGGTCATAGAGCACGATGAGCGCGGTCCCATCCGTTGCGGTTTGGTATACCCAATTCGTCACACTGCATTTGCCCGTGTATTCCAATCCCTCCGGAGTGGTAAACGCATACGTCAGTAGGTAAGTCTTTCCACCTCGCCCGGAGCGTTCGCGCCGCCCGGTGACGATCCCCTGAACGGGTTGGCCAATCCTCGCTATCCATCGCTCTCGAAGCGGCACCACCCACAGGAAATACACGAACACCGACAGTATTCCATTCCAGACCAGCGCAATCCCCAGCATCCCGAGCGGCCCCGCTTCCTCCCAATCCGGCGGCCCCACAAACAGCGCATGACCCAGCAGTCCAGACGCCCGGCCATTATAACGATCCCCCACGCGTGTCTGATTGTAAATGCTCTGGCCAACCGACGCCCTTTCGTCATAGCGCCGCCCGTCCAACATATAGTGGTAATAGATATCGTACATCAGCCCGCCCTTGCGGGTGGGCGTGCTCTCCATCCGATCCACGATCGCCGTCACCGGCGTCCCAAATCGCGCAACAAACAAATGTGCCGGCACTGAGAGCAAAAGAAAAACCCCGACACACATATGCGGCAGAATGAACAGCCGCACAAACACGAGTCCACATCCGCCCCTCGTTCGCCGCACAACGCGCGGCGCCGGCGGAACCCCCGCGATCCCTTCGTTCAAATCGTCCAGATGCATTTCCAAGATGTTAATGACCGGCGATATTTTTGGAATTGGAATCTTGAACCCGGATTTGACCCACGCATCGTCTCGGATATGCCGCTTGTTTTGCGGATTGCCCGTGCGTCCAGTCGATTAACTCGGAGCCAACGCTTTTTCCACAATTCGGCGTGCCTCCGGCGGCAACGGGAGCTTCAGCGCCGCCGCATGCGCGTGGTCGGACATCTTCCTCCACGTTCGGCGAAGGATGACGATCACTTTCTCCTCATCGTGTTTCGGGGCGAAGTCGGCGAAATAGTTCTCCAGAAATACCATGCAGGCGACGTCCTCCAGCATCTGCATTTGCGGGTCGGAATTCAATTTTTCCTTGCGCAAAAGCGAGCGGACGCGGGCGATTGTCGCGTCGTCGTAGCCGGCTTGGCGGAGGATTTCGGCGGCGGTGTCGGCATGGAAGGAATAGAGGCTGGTTCGCCACTTGTGATATCCCATGCGGGTCATCGGATAGCTTGAGCGGGGGATCGTCCAGCGGCGAATGTGCTGGGCGCGGGCGGCAAGTTGAAGCACTTCGTCGGCCTGGGGGTAAAGGCGGCCGAGCCAATCGGTCATGCGGCGGGCGTATAAAAGCTCGGCCGGAACGCCGGCGACGAGCTTGGGGTCCTGGGCGTTGGCGGCGTCGAATTGAGCGATGGCGGCCGTGAATCGTTCGCTTTCGGGCATTGGGGTAATCTTAGCAAAATAATTATCCGACAGCGCGGCGCTGGCGGTGGATGCTGGAGACGGCGTAAACGGCCGCCAGGGCGCCGCCGACGTATCCGCCGACGTGGATGCCGTAGACGGCCATGAAGCGATGGGGACGCCAGAGGTTCAGTTCGGCGATGTTTTGGAAATCAGGACTGATCCAGTTGAGGAGATAATCGTTGCCGGCCAGGCCGAATGCGGCTGCGGCAACGGCGGTGATGGCGAAGATGGTTGGCAGGCGGGCGACTAGGCGGGCGTAGGGCAATTGCGGGCCGCGGCGGGAAGGGTTGTTGGTGACGAGCATGGCCGCGCCGATGATCAGGCCGGCCCACCAGGTGGCGGCAGCGCCGATGCGAACGGCTTGCCATTGCAAGGCCGCGAAATTGGGCGGAACGTCGGGGCCGAGGATGGGGGCGAGATTCTTGCCGTAATAGAAATATTCCCAGGAGATTCGGCAGGTGATCTGGTCGTTGACGATGCCGTAAACCATCGCCACGGCAACGCAGAGGACGAGGAAAGCGTATTCGCGCCATCGAGTGGCGTTGCGGCCCTTTTGGACCAGGTCCGTGATGGCCAGGACGGCAAGAATGGCCAGGCAAACCCCGATCCGTAGCGGCGAAAAATTCATGACGACAACTCAAGGAAGCACGAAAGCGCCTTCGTCGATTAGGGCCTGACGAATTGAAAGTTGGTATCGGCTGTTGATATTGAGGACCGCGACAGTGGCTCGGCCAACGGGCGTGAAGCCGACGATCGCTGCGCCACGCCAGCGAAAGTGCTCCGTCCAACTGTCAGAGCGCGGATGAAACAGCCGCGTTATCTTTCCCGTTTCCGAGTCGATCCCCGCGACGTTTGGTCCCTTGTGGCGGTTGCAATAGCCGCAGGCGAGGGCGAGATTCTCCGGCTCATTGCTCCCGCCGTGTTGTTTGGATTGCACATGATCGATGCTGAATTTCAGCCTCGTAAGCGATTGGGGCAGGTGGCAATATTCGCATCTTTCCGCTGCGCGCCGGCGAACCTCTTGTTCGATCGCTTTGTTCATCGGATGAGTTAGGCGGCGGAATTGTGTTTTTGCAAGGACACACGCGCCTTGGATTGGAGAACGGTCAGCAACGCGTTGACGACCAGGAAGTCGTCGATCTCGGACTGTTCTTCGTCGCTGAGCAAACCCTCCTGGGCCTTGGAGGCCAGTTCCGCGTAGCGGGCGTGTTCGTCGGCGGTAAAGTTCAGTGACAACACGTAACGCGCGTGCTCTTCGGAAAATCCGCCATGCTGCGGCTCAATGATGCGTTCAAGAATGTCCGGCTGCCTCGCCATCGCTTTGGAGTCTACCAGAACACCGGGCCTTCGGCCATCAAGCGCAACATCGCGATCCGCACCGACGAAAAAGTCATGCCATCACGATGTGATCGCGGCGGCCGGTGACGTGGCGCATCGCGCCGCGGGTGTCGATGATCAACTTGGCGTGATCGGCGATCATTTGCCAGTCGTAGGCCGAGTGGTGCGTGGCGATGATGACACAATCGTACTCGCCGAGGGATTGGGCGGAGAAGGACTGGCTGCGCATTTGCAGATCGTAATTGCGCATGCGATGGGTGGCGGGGACGTGGGGGTCGTTGTATTCCACGGCCGCGCCGAGTTGGGCGAGCTTCTCGATCAATTCGAAGCTGGGGCTTTCGCGGACGTCGTCGATGTCCGGCTTGTACGCCAGGCCGAGGATGAGGATTCTCGCGCCCTTGACGGCCCTTGAGCGTTGGTTGAGCGCCAGGGCGGTGCGTTGGACGACGTAATCGGGCATCTGGTGGTTGATTTCGCCGGCCAATTCGATGAATCGGGTGGGCATGCCGACTTCGTGAGCCTTCCAGGTTAGATAGAACGGGTCGATGGGAATGCAATGTCCGCCCAGGCCGGGGCCGGGGTAGAACGGCTGGAATCCGAAGGGTTTGCTGCTGGCGGCGGCGATGACTTGCCAGATGTCGATGCCCATGACGGTCAGGACCATTTTCATTTCGTTGACCAGGGCAATGTTTACGGCCCGGTAGATGTTTTCCAGGAGCTTGGCCGCCTCGGCGATCTCCGCGGAGGCGACGGGGATCACCTCTCGGATGGCCTGCTGGTAGAGGGCGACGGCGACTTTGCCGGAGACTTGGTCGATTCCGCCAACGAGCTTGGGAATGGTTTGGGTACTAAGGTCTTTTCGGCCGGGGTCTTCGCGTTCCGGGGAGAAGGCGAGGAAGAAATCGGTTCCGCAGCGGAGTCCGCGCGATTCCAGCGTGGGCAAAATGATCTGCCGGGTTGTGCCCGGATAGGTGGTTGATTCCAGAATGACGAGCTGCCCCGGCCGAAGCCTGCGGGCGATTTCTTCGGCGGTTTTCCGAACGTAGGAAAGATCCGGCTCGCGATGGCTGCCGAGCGGCGTGGGGACGCAAATGATAACGGCATCAGCTTCGGCCAGTCGCGAAAACTCCGCCGTGGCGTCGAATCGGCCGGCGAGCTTCATGTCCCGGACGAGGGTTTCACCCAGATGTCTGAGATAGTTCTCGCCGCGCTGGAGGGCTTCGATCTTGGCCGGATCGACGTCGAATCCGATCACGTGGAACCCCGCCCGGTGGAACGCGGCCAGCAGAGGCAGGCCGACGTAGCCCAACCCGATGACGCCGACGCGGGCGGATTTAGAGGTGATTTTGTCGAGGAGTTCCATCGGCGACATCAATGTATCGCAAGCGAGGCCGGGGATACACATCCGGGGGGGCCGCCATGCGCCACCGCCGAGGTGATCGCATTCGACAACACTCCACGGCATTGACACTTTTTACACTTTTCAAGGCGATTGCTAGTGATTGCAAGCATTTGTATTGATGTAATTACTTTTGCGATAGTCGTTTGCGGTTCAATCGCCGCCAGAGGCGTTGAGCGATACGGATGAGTGCGCCGACTTTCCGGCCAGGGAGGCCGCACCACCACACGGAGGGCTACGGCCGATTGCGTCCCAAAACGAGAATGTCCGCCGCGCGTCTGTGCCATTGTTAGCATTGTGGCATTCTAACCCGACCAATCGCCAGTTTCAGATTCGCGTCTTGATACCGATGGCGCGTGCCACGCACCATCCCTTCTTCCCTTCAAAGATCTGGAATGCCCCCCCGGCCAAAAGGCTTAGGGCGATCGCGCCGAGCCATGAGAAGACCCCAAATCTGAAATATGCGACAGCCGCGAGAATCAGCGCCGCGCCGCAACATACCAGCCCGCTGATAATCCTGGCCCTTCGGCCCCTGGCGTCGATGTTACACTGCATGTGAAAAGTATAACGCTATTTTATTTCCGTGTGTTCAATAGGGGTCGGTCGCATGCGCGACACCTGTTCACGGCCCAGGTCCACTTTGCTGATGTCGGGGCGAAAAAAAAGAGCGATGGTCCAGTCGGCAACGATGCGAATTCGCTGGGCCCAACGCGGCATCACCGTCAAGTAATAAGTGCGGCGAAGCCACCAGGCGAAGAAGCCGCGAACGCGCAGGCCGAAGACCGTGCCCAATCCCTTGTAATGCCCGAGGGCGGCCATCAGGCCGAGCATTTTGAATTCGAACGGCGCGGGGGGTTTGCCGTCCAGGACAGAGTGGAGATTGTCGGCCAGGGTCTTGGCTTGACGCATCGCGAATTGGGCGAGCTTGGGATAGGGATTGCCGAGTGGATCGGGGATGGACGCGCAGTCGCCGATGGCCCAGATTTCGGGGCGATCTTTGCAGCGCATGGTATTTTCGACGATGAGATGCCCGTGACGATCCTTCGGCAGGGGCAACTGGGCCACAACCGGGGCGGGAAGAATCCCGGCGGAAAGAACGATCGTCTCAGCCTCGATCACTTGGTCCTTGAGATGAACGCGGCTGGGTTCGATGGATTGGACGGGGGTGTCGGTCAGAATCTGTACGCCCGATCGGCGAAGGAGAATTCTCGCGGCGTAATCGGCCAGCGATTGAGGAACCTCCGGCATAATGCGCGGGCCGGCCTGGACGAGGAATAACCGCATCTCCTCGCGGCGGACTCGCGGATAGTAGCGGACGATCTCATCCATGAAGGCCGACAGTTCGCCGAAGACCTCCGAGCCGACGAATCCACCGCCGACGACGGCCAACGTGAGCAGCCTCCGGCGGACGGCGGGGTCGGTCTCGACATCGGCGCGCTCCAGGCATTCGATGAGATGATTTCGCAGGACGATCACATCGGCCAATGTTTTGAACGGCAGCGCCAGGTCCGAGCCGGGGATTTGCCGGGTGTTGGTGACGGCGCCCATCGCCAGAATAAGTTGATCGTAGGGAACCTGATGTGCCGCGCCTTCTTCGCCCCAGGCGGCAAAGACGATGCGCCCCTCCGGGTCAATTCGCTGGACGATCCCCTCGATGAAGCGGGTCCGGCGCAGGAATGCGCGAATGGCAACGGAGCAGTGGCGCAGTTCAAGCGTCCCCGTGCAGGCCTCGAACATCAGCGGAGTCATCAACAGAAAGTTGTCCCGGCTGATGAGAGTGATCTGGACGTCGGACCGATTTTTGCAGCGACGTTCCAACCGGCGCGCAGTCAGAACGCCCGCGAAGCCGCCGCCGAGAATGACAATGCGTGTGGGATCGGCCACGGTCGATGCCTGATGAGGCGATTGTAGCCAAGGCGTTTGGGGGAGGAAGCGGGTAATCCGGCTTTGTATTTCAAAGGAGATGCACGATCTGGACACTGGGCCAGTGGTTTGCGAGGTACTCAGCGACGAGCCTGCGGTGGCAGTGTTCGGGTGTGTCCTCGCTGCAAAGGAGACAACCCTCGTTCAGAACGTCTCTGGGAACAGTGTCCTCGACATGGCGGGTCGCCATGAGTTGGAGAAACTGTTTTTCGTAAGCCGACCAATCGCCTTTCTGCTTCTTGTAAGCGTCGAGCATCTCCTGAGTCGGAGCTAATGCCGGAAGGTGAACGTACTCGATACCGCCGATAGCTTTCAGGAAGTAGCGGAGGTCGTCCATTTTCGAGAAACCCGCGAGCTGCGAAACGTTGTTAAGACGAACATCGACGATGCGTTTGACGCCGGCCTGCTGCAAAGTGGTGAAGAAGCGCTCGGCCGACTTCTTAGTGAAGCCGATTGTAAATATCTTCGTGCTCAACTTCTGAATCCTCGCTTGTAGGGCCGCCGGCGCTGGTCGAATAGGCTATCCGCTCGCCCTGGATGTCGTAAGCGAGCTCGATGGCTTCGGATCTGCCGCTGAACAAGTCCTCGCCCTCCACGCCGGTAATCTTCAAAAGACGCTCCTCCATCTGGGCGTGGGTCTCAACGCGGCCGTCGTCTAAAATGTGGGAGATCGCCACGCCGAGCGGGCGCAGATGCCGGCAGACGAGAATGGCACGGTGGCAAGTGACGGGGTCCTTTTCGGCACACATCAGCGCAACCCGATCGCGCCGCATTTCTTCCCGGAGCCTCGACAATCCTTCCTGGAAGAGCGGCGAGCGGGCGATCAATTCATATCGGGCCTTCCCGTCCACATAACATTCAGGCTCTGACCGACGCGCTCCCAACTCGTTACCGAGAAAGACATGGCGGATATGAACAGCCCCCAGCGCTGCTTGGAGCACCTCCCGATTGAACTGCGGAGTGAACTTGCTGTACGGCACGGATCGTACGTCAGCGACAGCGGAAATACTCTCACCAACCAGCAATTCGATGAACCGCTGGATGTCGTGGTTGGAGTGTCCGACCGTGAAAATAGCGTTGTATCCGTGATCGGTCATGTCTTGCGCTCGATAACCGTGGCGACGATCTTGTAATGATAGTCATTGAATGGCGGCGTCAGACTAACACATAGCAGACAATCGCCTCCGCTGTCCAGCGTGATGGTCTTAATGCCATCCTCCGGCTTCGGGAACGGGCGGTAATACCTTTCCATGGCGGGATCGGTCAGCGAGAAATCATAGTCCCGTCCGTTGTACATGAACAATCCCCGGCGGCGCATGCGGGGTGTGCCCTCGTAGTCGCGCCAGCCCACCTGGATGCGGAAGCGGTTCACCTCGATCAGGTAGAGCGAATGGCGGCAGTTCAGGCTCGCAAGCGCCTCCGGCGAAATGCGATCGCGGCGGATGCTTGATTCCGGCCAAAGAAGAGGCGGCGAATCGACGATAACGTCGGGTAAATTGCCTTCGATCTTTACCTGGCGCCATTGTTGATGAGGAACAATGAACCAGTTCTCCGGCTGGGAGCCGGAGCCTTCGTATTCCTCAACGGGAATGTCCACCACGTCGAATATTTTTGGCGTTTGCCCGTTTGGAAGCCGGCAGTCGGCCGAGGACAACTCGCCTTCCCCATGACGGCTCACCGGTCTGATCCATTCTCCGAAAGAGCATCGGCCGCGGCGCTCGATCAACTCGCGGCCGGCGATGCAGTGCTGACTGTTTTTAACCGAGTTGGCGAGGATGTGTACGCGCTTAACCGGCATGTGGTGTTGCTTGGTAACGACATCTTATACTGATTTCGCCACTTGGTCGCTTGGCGCATCGGGGCCAACTCGGGCACAGGCTAGATTTCAACGAATTCGATTACCGCGCCGGCGGGCTGCGGGGGTTGGTTTTCGGGGCGGACGAGCAGGGAATTCGCTCGGCTCAGGGTGAAAATATCCGCCGAGCCTTTCCATTGCAGGGGGCCAAGTGCGCGGCCGTCGAAAATCGCGGGCTGGTAGAAGGTGCGGGGGCCGCTGGCCTCCAGCGGCTGGGCCAGCGGAGCTATCCTCGTCGGTTCCGCCGCCGGCCCCCCCGCCATCCGCATCAGCAGGCGAGAGACTAGGCAGACGGTGCAGACGAAGGCGCTGACCGGATTGCCGGGCAATCCGAAGACGAATTTCCCGCCGGGCATTTGGGCGAAGACGAACGGCTTGCCGGGTTTGATGCGCAGCTTGGTGATTTTCAAATCCCCGCGCAGGCGGCGAAGAATGCCGGGAACAAAATCGCGCTCGCCCATGCTCATGCCACCGGTGATCAGCAGAACGTCGTGAGCCAGGCCGGACGTTATTTTTTCTTCGATTGCCGCGGGGTTGTCGGTGACAATTCCCAGATCGGTCGTCCGGGAGGGATAGCGTTCGAGAAGCGCCAGCAACATGGGATTGTTGCAAGAGCGAATCTGGTTGGCGGCGGGGGTTTGTTGCGGCGCGACCAGTTCATCGCCGGTTCCCAAGACCGCGATGGAGGGCGGGGCGTGAACGGGGAGATTCACCGCGCCGACGCCGGCGGCCACCGCGATCTGGGCGGGGCCGAGGCGCGTGCCGGATTTCAAGACGAGCGAACCGGCGGGCGAATCGCTTCCGCGCGCGGCGATGAATCGGCCTGGGGAAACGGACTGCAAGACGACGATGCGATTGGAGGTGGAAATCGTTTGGGTATGCTCGACCGGGACGACGGCATCGGCGCCCGGGGGGATGGGAGCGCCGGTCATGATTGCCATGGCCTGGCCCTGCGCCAGCGGCGATGCCGCCGCCCCCCCCGCCGCGATGCGATCAATCACGGCAAGCTCGCAGGGAACGGCTGCGATATCCCGCGCCTTGACGGCATATCCATCCATCAGGCTCTTGTCGAAGGGCGGGGCATCGCGGTCATTGCGCAAATCCTCGGCCAGATAAAGCCCGATGCTTTGAGCGAGCGGAACTTGTTCGGCTCGCGGGGCGACGGCCGCGGAATCAATGATCGCCATCGCCCGTTCGACCGTCATCAGATTTGAAACGTCCGGGTCAGTCATGGAGGGAATTGTCATTTGTCATTGGTCATTTGTCATTGGCGCATTTACAAATGACTAATGACCAATGACAAATGACATCCCTTATAATTCCCTCATGCCTGCCGGGCCGCCCCGCCGCTTTCTTTTGCCTATCTTCGTAGCGATGGTCGTTGCGGGGGTTTACGCGGCCGGATCATGGCCCAACCAATTCGTCTATGACGATCATGAAGTGATCGAAAAACAGTTTCCCATTCGGCATCTGAACGATCTGGGCCGAATCTTCAGCGAGCCGCACTACTTGAATTTTCCGTATTACCGGCCGCTGACGCGGACGATGTTTGCGCTACAGAGGAGCGGTTGGGGGATCAGTCCACGGGCGTATCACCTTTTCAACGCCCTTCTGGCGGGCGCGGTAATGCTGGCTGCCTATTCGCTTCTTCGCAGGCCCGGATTGCGATTAAATGGATCAGCGGCATTGATCGCCGCGATTTGGTTCTCGCTTCA
This sequence comes from Tepidisphaeraceae bacterium, assembly GCA_050011595.1. Taxonomy (GTDB): domain Bacteria; phylum Planctomycetota; class Phycisphaerae; order Tepidisphaerales; family Tepidisphaeraceae; genus PALSA-1353. The sequence continues at coordinate 5,797 of JBEKIV010000010.1, read as the reverse complement.
TCCGGCGATTTCGGAATGCGTCTATCCCGCCGCCTCGGGACGCGAAACGCTCTTGCCCGCCCTGTTCATCCTTCTGGCGACGTGGGCCTATCTGGGGCGGGGAATCGGGTGGTTTTGCCTGGCCATGTTGACGTTCGTCGCCGCCCTGCTGTGCAAGGAACAGGCGGCCGTGTTGCCGGGCATATTTCTGCTGGCGGATTTGCTGGGGTTGTCCGCGCGTCCGCGATCTTGGATTGCGTGGATTGGCCGCTATCTGCCGGTCGCGGGCGTTTTCATTGGTTATTTCTTCGTTCGACATCTCATATTCGGGCAATCGGCGCTGTATCTGACGATCCTGCGACATCCGTTGGAGCCGCTGAAGTCGCTGCTCTATGGCCTGCAAACGGGCGTGGCGCCCTTCATGTCGCTGCGCTATGAGCCGCCGTTTGAGAGTTGGTTTGATTGGCGATTGAGCGCGGTTTCATGCGCGGCGGCGTTGGCGTTGATCGTGGGGGTCCTATGGAGCGGCGAAGGCGTGCGGCGTGCGGCGATTTTCTGGATCGGTTGGTTCGTGCTGCTGCAACTGCCGACGGCGCACGTGGTCGAACAAGAGGCGGCCTATTCCGAGCGCTACGCGGCACTGGCGATCCTGGCGTTGCCGGCGATCACGGCGGCGGTGCTGCTCGATCGCGTCGTTCGGCCGAAACTTCGCCCGGCGATCGCGGGAATCGCCCTGTTCTGGACTGGGGTTCTGGGCTGCGTCAGCTTTCTTCGCGGCGCGTGTTACATCAATGACGCATCCTTCTGCATTCAGTGGCAAAACACCAGCCCGAACGCCGCCGGGCCGCACGATGGCTTCGGCAGACTGGCGCAGCAGCGGCAGCAATGGTCCACTGCCATCGGGGAGTATCAAGAAGCCCTGTCCATCGAGAGCGATGATGCCACGGCCCACAACAACCTGGCGAATCTCCTGGCCGACACGGGGGATTTCGCCGGGGCGTCTGGGCAGTATGAGTGGCTATTAAGCCACAACAGCGTGGGCGCCGACCCGGTTGCCACAATGACGAATTATGCACAACTCCTCGGCGAGGAGGCGGTCGACCGGCACGATCCGGCCATGCGCGAGCGCGCTCACGGACTGCTGGAGCAGGCCATCGCCATGCGGCCGGATTATGCCCAGGCCCACTACATTCTGGGGATATGGAACGTCGCGTTCGGCTCGCGCCAGGCGGCCATCCGGCAATTCAAAATCGCGCTGAATCTCCGCCCTGATTGGCCTGAGGTCCGGAAGAAATTGGAGCAGTTCGAGGCTTCTAGCGGAGTTTCAGCGCCTTGAACACCGATTCCGAAACTGAACAAAACTGAACAAAATTGAATGCTTTTCAATACTCCGACTAGTATACGCAAGTTTATTCGCACAGGCCATAAGCCCTTATTTTAAAATCGGTTAGCTCCGTGTCCCGAGCCATCGCGGGTTTGGTTTCTTGTCGCTGGTTGTTGACGCTCAAGAATTTGCGTCAAATGTCTCAAACTAGATATACTGACTACGTTCATCGGGCAAAGCACATCCGTCTCGTGCCCACATTTTCGGGAGGAGCTTGTCATGCCACATTCCTGGCTTGGGCGAGTTGCGGCGATTTTTGCGGCATTGTTTCCATTCGTTGCCATCGGATCGCTTTGGGCGGATGTCCCGCCACCACAAGTCGAAATCCCCGTGCGAATTTTGCCCGCGGATCGGGGATTTATTAATCAATTGATGGCCGACAATGCTGCGCTCCAGCCGGTTTACGATGCCGGGTTCCGCTTTCATTTTGACGTCGCCGGGTCTGAAAGCCTCGGCTTTAACGGCCAAAACGACGGCAGCGTTTTTCAGGGTCGGCTGTTTGATTATCTGAATAACCGTCCCAATCTCGATCAGCTCGATTTGAAGCTATATCGCCCGGTCAACATTTACGATGACAAATGGAATATCGGCGGCATGCTCGACGTGGGGTACGGGCGCGATTTTTCCTTCGTGCATTCCAACGGCGTTCTTGATCTTCACACCTACAAAAGCTTTACCGATCCGACACTTCAATTTGCGGTCAATCAAGCCAACGTGCAGATCGGCGGTCCACATCTCAAGATTACCGTTGGCGAGTGGGCCAACACGTTTGGGCTGGAGACGATCGACCCGATGGACGGGCGTTACAGCGTTCTATCCCGCGGATTTGCTTATACGTATGGGTTGCCCAAGACGCTCACGGGGGCGGAGTTGGCCTTCTCGCCTTTTGACCATAGCGAGATCTACGGCGGCGTGACCCGCGGCTGGGACCAGGGACTCAATGACGACAACTCCTCCATTGATGGAATTCTTGGATACAAGCAAAGGATCGCCAAGGGACTGCATTGGTCGATTGGCGGAACCTATGGACCGGAATTTCCGGAGGACAACATCGATGATCGCGGCATGGTGGATAGCACGTTATGCTTCGATCCGTGCGACTCTCCCTTCTCCTGTGCCCTGAATCTGCTCTATTGGCATGAATGGCACGAGGCGGATCACGTTTCCTTCGCTTCCGAACCGTTCAACTCCAACGTCGGGGGAGCCGGTTTCTATTCACAATATCGAATCATTCGCAATCTCGCGATCGTGGATCGTTTGGAGTGGTATAACGATTCCAGCGGTTACTCGCTGAACGTCCCCGACCAGCCCGGGCAGAGTTATGTTCCGCCGCAGCGGATGATGGATTTCGTCGAGCCCGGCCGCAGCTACGAAATGTACGACCTTTCCGTTGGCTTGAAAGTGGACTTGCTCCGCGGTCGGCAGCTTCCGCGGATCGAGTTCGTTCCCGAATATCGTTTGGACTATTCCGATCGGAAGGTCTTCGGCCAGAGCAATGGGTCCACCTCCGGCGGCTCGAATTACGTGCAGCAGACGCTGGACCTTTCGGTCTTCGCGCGATTTTGAAATGGCACGTCATGCTTACCGCGTGTTGCTGCCCATCGGCGTAACAACGTTCCTAGTTCCGCGTTTGAGGGTCACGGGGACGACGGTATCGGCAATGCATCGGGCGGCGAATTCATCGTAATACTTGTTGATGAAGGTTCGGGTGGCCCAGGCGGTGCCGTCGGCCAGGCCGCAGATCGTCGTGCCGGGCATGATGCCCTGAGTTTTTTCAAGCTCCATGAGCATGTCCAAATCCTTGACGCGGCCCTGTCCGTCGAGGATGCGGTCGAGAATTTTGCGCATCCAGGCGCTGCCTTCGCGGCAGGGCGTGCATTGGCCGCAGGATTCGTGGGCGTAAAAGCGGACGCAATTGCGGAGGGCGCGGACCATGTCGGTGTGCTCGTTCATGACGATCATGCCGGCGGTGCCGAGGCCCAGGCATCCGCCACGGAAGCGGACGTCGTCGAAATCCAGCTTGATGTCGAGCTGATCGGGGCCGAGCACGCCCATGGAGATTCCGCCGCAGATCGTGCCCTTGTGTTTTCCGTCTTTCATTCCGCCGGCGAGTTGATTGATGGCGTAGTCGAGGGTGATGCCGAGTTCGTCTTCGTACACGCCGGGTTTGTTGACGTGTCCGGACATTCCGAAGAGTTTTGGGCCGGGGCTTGAGCCGGTGCCCATGGATTTGAACCACGCCGGGCCGCGCTCGATGATGGGGGGAACGCAGCAAAGGGTTTCGACGTTGTTGATGACGGTTGGTCGGGCGAAAGCGCCGGCGATGGCGGGGAACGGGGGTTTATTGCGCGGCCAGCCGCGCTTGCCTTCCAGCGCTTCCAGCAATCCGGTTTCCTCGCCGCAGATGTAAGCGCCCGCGCCGGCATGGACGTAACATTCGAGTTTGTATTTGCTGCCGAAAATGCCGCTGGGACCGAACACTCCGTGGTCGTAAGCCTCTTGGATCGCGTGTTCAATCACCTTGATCTGTCGATGGTATTCGCCACGGATGAAGACGTAGGCGACATCCACCCGGGTGGCGATGGCGGTGATGGCGATGCCTTCGAGCATGCTGTGAGGGTCGTAATCCATGAGATACCGGTCCTTGAAGGTGCCGGGCTCGGATTCGTCGGCGTTGACGGCCAGGTAGTGCGGGCCTTTCTTTTCCTTGGGGATGAACGACCATTTCTGCCCGGCCGAGAACCCCGCCCCGCCGCGGCCGCGAAGGCCGGATTCGGTGACGGTTTTGACGATTTCATCGGGCTGCATGTCCAGGGCTTTGCGCAGCGCCGCGTATCCGCCGGTGGCGACGTAATCGTCATACCAATGCAGCTTGCGCTTGTCGGGATCGGGATCGATGCGCTTGACCAGGACGGGTTCGGTGTAAGCCATATATTTTCCGTTGAGTGGCGGTTAGTTGCGCCTGCTGCGGCGGTGAGTCCCCCCATTGGGTCGTACTTCCAGGTCGGTCACCAGGAGCAGATCGATGATGTTCATTGAATCGTCAGGCTGATATACATTCACCGTCCGTCCACTGGGCGAGATCGCAAGAAACTCCCGATGCATCACGGGAATCCTCCGGCCGTCCGCCAGATGCATCGTAAACTTCTGGAACGGCTCGGCTTTCCAAAGTTGGAGTATTCTTTCTCTGGTCATCGTTGCCATTCTATCATCGACCCCCAGAGGCGACAACGAAGCGGTTTCCGCCGGCACGGCCAAATCTTGCCAATATTTGGCCAGGATACTATACTGACAACCATGGCGCACGAATCGAACAGCGTGACGATGAACCTTTCTTTGCCCAAGCCGCTTAAGCAGTACGTGGACGGCAAGGTGTCATCGGGTATCTACGGGTCGAGCAGCGAATTCGTCCGCGAAGCCATCCGCGAGAAACTTGAGCGAGAGCAGTCTCGGGCTTCTCTGACGGCCAAACTGGTTGAGGGTCTTAACAGCGGCAAGCCAATCCCATTTACCGACGAGTATTTCAAGCGAAAGAAAAACGCTCTCGCCGAGCGCGTGGGCAGGAAAAACAAAATGTCATGAACTATAAGCTGCGCATTCTTCCCGCGGCGGACGCCGACGTGGACGATGCGGCTCTTTTCATCGCCAAGGCCAATCTCACTGCAGCGCTAAAGTTCTACGACGCCGTCGATCAGACCTACCGCCAGATTCGTGAACATCCCAACCGCTGGCCACGATACGAACTTGATCATCCAGGCTTGGGCAATCTCCACAAGCGTTCCGTCGTGAAATTTGACAGCTACTTGATCTTTTATCGTATCCAGACCGGTGTCGTGGAGATCATCCGTGTGCTCCACGGCGCAATGGACATCCCTTCCGCGTTGATCGACGACCTGTTCAATGAGCCGCTGTAGATTCAATGTCCGAAGCGGCGAGAATGACCCGAAACAGTCTTGGCATTATGGCGTTTTCTTTTTGGCGGAAGGCGGAGGATCGCGGTCCACGACGACTTCATCGATGACCGTTCTTCGCAGCTTCACCTTGGGGTCCTGCGGGAGCGGCATTTCCTCGATCTTGCAATCGCGATAGAGGGTCTTCGAGGCGGCAACATTGGTTTTCATCGCGTTGCGAATATAGGCAACCTGCCGACCCAGCCAGCCGAGCAGGCCGTTGCCGGGGAGTTTTTGGGGAGGTTGCGAATCGTCCGGAGTCATTCACATTCCAAATCCACGCCGAATTCCTTTTTCACCTGGGCCAGGGCGTCGGGCAAGGTTCCATGCCAGGTATCGCCGACGAACCCGCCGGCGTCGTCGAGACGATAGAGCACCCAATTATCGAGTTGCGGCTCGATGATGAGCCGATGCACCATCCCCGCCGTCGGCCGGGTTCCCGAGCCTCGAACCGAGCCGAGAATCATCGCCGCATGGGGCAGAC
>JBEKIV010000009.1:0-32688 GCA_050011595.1 Tepidisphaeraceae bacterium | reverse complement strand
CCTCCTCGAGTTGTCCTTTGTCTGCCAGGGCAATGCCGAGATTGCTGTGGGCTTTGGGCAAGTTGGGCTTCAGGGCGATGGCCTGGCGAAAGGCGGCGATGGCCTCATCGAGTTGGCCTCTATCTGTCAGGACATTGCCAAGATTGTTGTGGGCTTCGTGAATGTTGGGGTTAAGGGCGACGGCCCGGCGAAAGGCGGCGATGGCCTCGTCGAGTTGTCCTTTGTCTTTCAGAGCATTTCCGAGATTGTTGTGGGCATCGGCGTTGTTGGGGTTGAGGGCGATGGCCCGACGCATCAAACCCACCGCAACGTCGTTCCGTCCGGCCTGATGGGCAATCACTCCCAGAAAGTGCATCGCATGGGCATGCTCCGGCTGTCGGGCCAGGACCTGCCGGTAAAGCTGCTCGGCCTCGCGCAACCGCCCGGCCTGGTGGTGTTGCAATGCCAGATCGAAGGCTTGTTGGATTGTGAGTTGGGCCACGTGGTCAATGGATAATATCAGATGCGGACCACTTTATCGCGCCGGCACTCTTTTGCGTAGCAGAGGAATAATTCCCGTCGGTCCCAGGCATTTCACAGGCCGGTGCGATGCATGATCCAGCCGCGGAGATACCACGCCAAGGCCGGGATTATCAGCAGGATTCACGCGGCTAACGGACCATGCTGTTGCCCTGGAGCTTCAGCGGATCTTCCTGCAAGACGACGTTGTCGTAGCGCAGGATCGTGCCCTTTGATTTTTCCAGTGCGGACAGGGCGATGTTGTAATTGGCGATGGCCTGCGCTTCGTTCTGGCGCGATTCCGCCAGGGCGTCCTGGATCTGCAATTTGAGTTGAACGAATTCCGGGGTGAGCGGCTCGCCGCTCTTTTCTCGCGTGTTGATGCGCGTCAGGGCGTCTTCGGCGGCGAATCGCGAGCGGCGGCTGGAGCGCGTCAATTCCCAGGCGGTCTGCACCGCCCGAGCGGCCGTCTTCACGTCCACGGCAACCGTCTCGATGTTGGATCGATACTGTTCGATGGCCTGCATGTGCTGATAGAGCGACCGCTGGTAAATGGCGCGGGCGGCGCGGTTGCCGATGGGCATTTGCAGTTTGAACCCGACCGTGAAATCGACGTGGGAGAAATCCAGGCCCGTGATGGTCGGCCCGAGATCGCCGGAGATGCTCTGCGGACCCACCGAGCCGACGAAATCAAATTGCGGCAGCAGGTTGTTCTTGGCCACGTCGACCGTGACGGCGGCCGCGTCCACCTTCAACTGTTGTTCGCCCAATTCAAAGCGGTTCTCCATAGCCGTGTTGATTTCGTCCTGGAGGTCAAAGTCGATCTGTTCCTCGATCGGGTCATCGGCAGGCAAAATAACCAAGTCGGAACTGACGGGATATTCCGGATCGCTCATCAGCCCCTTGAGTTGATCGGACAAATCGCGGGCCTGCGATTTGAACTGGATCAACTGGCTGCGGCGCAGCTCGAGTTGGGTCTGCGCCTGCGCGACCTGAAGGGGGCTGACGTCGATCTTTTGCTGCATCCGGTTGAACAGCACGTTGTACGTCTGCTCGGTCTGGACGATGAGTTGCTCCTGAATCCGGATGTCGCGCGTGGCCTGGACGAGCTGCCAATAGGCCTTTTCGATGTCCGCGACGTTTTGTTCCACGGATTTGCGGAATTCCAGGCGGCTGACCTTTTGATTGAGGCGGTTGATGACGATCTGGGCGTGGTTGACGTCGTAGCCGAAATCTCGCAGCAATGGTTGGGTTAACGAAAGCGTCAGATCGTTTTCGTAAAACGGACTGAACTGCGTCTGCTGGGGAAGAAACCAGTTGTACGTGGCTTGATACTGGAGCTGAAGCTGCCCACCGCTGGCGAGATTCTGCTGCACGCCGGTTTGCAGCGTGCCCAGGTCGGAATCGAGAATGAAACTGGTGAACGGCGCACCGCCGGTGAAGCTGTTATAGATGGTGCCGGCGTTAAGCTCGTGTTTTTGCTGGTATTGGAGATTGGTGTAGAAAACGGGATCGAAATTGGCCAACGCCTCGATCACCCGTGCCCCTTCGATGGCGGGCTGGTAGGCGGCGACCTTGACGTCATGGTTATTGGCGACGGCGCGGTGGATGATTTCATGCAGTCCCATGCGCACGACGGGCTCGGTGCCGAGGTCCGGCCCGGTGGTGGGACGAACGGCCTGGCCGTTCACACGCGATTCACCTCCGGGACCGACGTCCGTGAACGCGTCCTGCCGCGTTGTCGGCAGCGGACGAAGCGCCTCGGGGTTGGCTTCGCTGGCGTTGGTGCGTTCATCCTGCTGGATCAACCGCGGATCGAAAACCTCCGGCGGCGCTATGTCGCATCCCATCAGTCCCAGGCCTAATCCCAATACGGAAATTCCCGCGCACAAAAGAGTTCGAGAGTGCATTTCCCCATCATAACAAGTCAGCCGTATATTTCTCTCATTTGGCAACGGCTTTTGACAATAAATCACCGCTTGCGTTGGCGGGGGGGTAATCTTCGGTCAAGATCGCCGTTGCCTATTGCCCAATGGACATCGATCTTGTTAGACTTCCCGCCATGCCTCCGTCTGACAAGATGGAACAGCCGATTGTCCTCGGACGCGCGGCCGACGACCTGGGCGTCTATCCGATCGCCGCCTACGAATTCGTGCAACAGGGTCTGGCATATACCGTGAGCCGGGTATTCGGTCCGGCGCTTAGGCCGGGCATCGGCAGGCACGTGACCGGACAGCAGTTGTGCCATGGATTGCGGGAACTGGCGACGAGGCAGTGGGGGTTTCTGGCCCAGACCGTCCTTCGCCAATGGAATATCACCTGCACTCTGGATTTCGGCCGAATCGTATTCAGCCTGGCCCGCTACGAGGCGATGACCACCACCCCCGACGACACCATCGACGATTTCCGCAACGTGTACGACTTCACCAAGGCATTTGAATCCGCCTACCGCATTCCGACGAAATGTTGAAACCCCCGCCCAAAGGGCAACCCCCGACTGACAAGCCGAATCCGCGCTTGGCGCCGCGCCCGGTTCTGTTCAGGGTTCTCTGCGTGATTTTCGCGCTATGGATGGCCGCGCTGCTGGTGATGTATTTCTGGACGGTGTATCCCCTGCGGCATCCGGGGCGTTAAACAAATTTGAGCCATCCGGCGGCGGCGGGTAATCTGCCTGAATGCTTCAGGCCGTTCTTCAAACCATCGATTCGCGGCGCGAGCAGGCGGTCGCGGCGCTCAAGGAATTCCTGGCCATTCCCAGCGTCAGCACCAAGCCCCAGCACAAACCGAACATGCGGCGATGCGCCCAATGGCTTGCCGATCATCTCGCGTTTGGCGGGCTGGACGTGAAGATTATGCCCACCGGCGCTGGAAGCGGGGCGCCGATTGTCGTGGCGAAGAACAAGCACGTCGCCGGCCGGGCCACCGTCCTGCTTTATGGCCATTACGACGTTCAACCCCCCGAGCCGCTGGAGTTGTGGACCAGCCCGCCGTTTGAACCCACCGTGCGCGACAACGCGATCTACGCCCGCGGCGCGGCCGACGACAAGGGACAAGTCTGGGCACACGTCGAGGCGATCCTGGCCTGGCAGGCGCACGCGGGATTGCCCGTCAACCTCACGTTGTTGATCGAAGGCGAGGAGGAGATCGGCTCGGCCAATCTCGCCAAGTTCGTGCACGACCATCGCGATTTCCTTCGCGCCGACATCGCGGTCATCAGCGATACCAACCAGTTCGCCCGCGGAATTCCCGCCATCTCCGTCGGGCTGCGCGGACTGGTGTACGTGGAGATCGTCGTCACCGGTCCGTCCCACGATCTGCACAGCGGCCTGTTCGGCGGGGCCGTGCCCAACCCGGCCGACGTACTTTGCCAACTGCTGGCGACCCTCCACGACCGCGACGGGCGCGTGAACGTGCCGGGGTTTTACGACAAGGTGGTTCCCTTGACCGCCGACGAACGCCTGGCCTGGGCCAAGCTGCCTCTGGATGAGAAGCAGTTTGCCGCCGATTTGAAATTGCCCGGCCTGCACGGCGAAGCCGGCTACAGCGTCCTGGAGCGGACCTGGGCAAGGCCGACGTGCGACATCAACGGACTGACCTCCGGCTACCAAGGCCCCGGCGCAAAGACCGTCATCCCAGCCAAAGCCTCCGCCAAGGTTTCCATGCGCCTGGTTCCCAACCAGGACCCCATCGCCGTGCGCGAGGCGTTCACGGAAGCGATGCGACAGCGATGTCCGAAGTATGCCGCGATCGAGGTGATTCCCCACAGCGATACGCCGGCCATTCTCGTTCCGATGAACAGCCCGGCCATGGAGCTGGCATCCGAGGCGGTCGAGGTGGGCTTCGGCGTTCGCCCCACGCTGATCCGTAGCGGCGGCAGCGTTCCGGTCGTCGATCTCATCAAATCGAATTTAGGGATCGACACGCTGCTGGTGGGATTCGCCTTGCCGGACGATCGGGTGCATTCCCCCAACGAGAAATTCGACCTGGACTGTCTGCACGCCGGCGCCCGAACGGCCGCGGCGCTGTACGAGCGTTTGGCGCGGCTGTCAGGGGTTCATTAGCCGCATATTGTTTAGCGGCCGCACTTGTGCGGCGCTTCCGATCGGAAATCGAGACGATGGCGATTCACAACGCCGCGCAAGCGCGGCCGCTAAAATGGATGCGCTTTCCTCATCACGATCGTGCAATCGCCGTCGCGGTAGGTGTCGTCCATGGCCACGTCGGCGGTCAGCGCATAAGCGAATTCCCGCACGTCGGCGACGGCGTGCCAGGTGAGATGCTTGCCAGACGCCAGGCGCGGGGAGCAGAGGAAATTGAACGCCAGCTCGCTCCGCGTGTAATGCCAGGCGAGGCGGAGGGTTTGGTAAAAATCGCCGGCCCCCAGAGTGTTCAGCGATCCGCAGAAGACGATGACGTGCGCGTTTTGGTCGAGCAGGGCGGGGTTGTCGATGAAATCGCCGCGCACGATGACCGCGTCGGGCGGATTTTTCGCCTGGGCCGCCTGGGCCAGGGTTTCAACGGCTTCGATGCCGATGTATCGGATGGGATGGATGTCCTGATCCAGCAGATAGTCGAGAAAATCCGCCCGCCCGCAGCCGGCGTCGAGGACGATGCGCCCTTCCAGTTCAGACCACCGCGCCAGCGCCGCAAAGCGCGCCGCCTGCGCCGACGGATTGGCCCAGAGCAGCGATTCAAATTTCGCCCCATGCCGCTGAACGGCGTCGAGATACGGGCGCAGATAGGCGGGAGGAGACATGGGGGAATATCTTAGCTCGGCGGCGCTGGACAGGACAATTGAACAGATCGTCATTTGTCACTGGTCATTTGTCATTTGTGAAGATTACGGTTAACAATTTGTCGGCACAAATGACCAATGACAAATGACAAATGACAAATGACCAATGACCAATGACCAATGACCAATGACCAATGACCAATGACAAATGACCAATGACCAATAACCCTTCCTTGCTCGTCACCGGCTCCATCGGAATCGACACCGTCGAGACGCCGTTCGGCTCTCGGCGGGACGTCATCGGCGGATCGGCCGTCTATTTCTCGCACGCGGCATCGTTCTTTGCGCCGGTGCGTCTCGTCGGCGTCGTCGGCGAGGATTGCCCCAGGCCACTGCTGGACGTCTTGGGCGGGAAAAATATCGACACGGCGGGACTGGAAATCCGCAAAGGCTCCAAAACGTTCCGCTGGCATGGGTCTTATCTGAAGGACATGAATGAGGCCGAGACCCTTGAGGTCGATTTGAACGTCCTGGCCGAGCGCGCGGCGAAAATCCCGCCGGAATTCCTGGACAGCCAGTTCGTTTTCCTCGCCAACACGCATCCGGTGCTTCAGCACGAGATGCTGGGGATGCTCAAATCGGCGAAGCTGGTCGTGGCCGATACCATGAACCTTTGGATTAAGACCGAACGGGCGCACCTGGAGAAATTGCTGGGCAAGATCCACGGGCTGGTGTTGAACGACGGCGAGGCCCGGCTGCTGACGGGCCGGAATAACCTGTTCGTCGCCGCCAGCGACGTGCTGAAAATGGGGCCGAAATTCGTCGTTATCAAAAAGGGCGAGCACGGGTGTCTGCTGGTCAGCGAGCGCGACACGTTCGTCTTGCCGGCCTATCCGGCCGACAACGTCGTCGATCCCACCGGCGCCGGCGACAGCTTTGCCGGGGGAATGATGGGATACCTGGTCAGCCAGGGAACTCTCACCGCCGCCGCGTTGAGACGGGCGCTGGCGTTCGGCACGGTCGTCGCCAGTTTCACGATTTCAGATTTCTCCCTGGCCGGCCTGTCGGCCGCCACGCGCGAGCAGATCGACGAACGATGGGATAAATTCAAATCGGCCATGAGTTTTTGACGCCGGATTCGCATGCGCCTTTTTATCGCCATCGAACTTCCCGACGACGTTCGCCGGCATCTGCAAAAGATGCAGGACCTATTGCAGCCAATTCTAAAAGCGAAATGGACGCGGCCCGAACAATTGCACCTCACTCTGAAATTCCTGGGGGAAGCCGACGATTCGAAATTGCCGGAGATCATCGGGCAATTGCGGGCAATTAACATTTCCGATCCGATCCGGCTCGCGACGGCCGGAGTCCTCTGTCTTCCGCCGCACGGCCCGATCCGCATCGTGGCGGCGGCGTTGGCGGATGAAGGAGGGAATTGTGCGAAGCTGCAAGCCGAAATTGACCAGGTCTGTTACGTCGCTGGATTTCCATTGGAGGGACGCCGTTGGACGCCGCACGTGACGCTGGCGCGGGTGAAGGATCGGGTGGGAGCGTCGGCGCGGGCACAAGCCGAGATCGCCTGTGCGAAAATTCCCGCGGCCGCATTTGAGGCCGGCGGATTCTCTCTCATCGAAAGCCGGCTGGATCGGACGGGTCCGGCTTACGCAACCGTGGCGACTTTCACGGATGAGGCTCGCCGAAGGGCATGAACCCGCTGCTGTTCAGCCCGAAATAGAAATGATAGTACGTCGCCGGGACTCCGAAAACGTCGAGATTGTTCAACACAAAGACGGCGATCAGGAAGAGGTATGGGGCGAGGCGCGCGACTCGGGGCCAATTCCGGAAAATTGTCCGACTGCCTTCGACCAGCCCGATGGCTGCCAGCAGATAGACGGCCGGATAGGCGATATATGCCAACCGGGGCAGCGCCGCCAGCGGCCAATCGCGGAAGCGGGCGCCGGAAAATTCTAAAAGTCCCACCGTGCAGACCGCGGGAAGAAGAAGCGCCACAATGCTCAGGATGCGCTGCCGCTCGCGCAGGAATGCCAGCCCAAAAATCGCCGGCAACAGCGGCAATATCAGAAACCCGTGAAACAGGTCCATGGCGAAGCGGTTCAGAAATTCCAGGCAGAGAATGTAGAACTTGTCGGGCGTGCAGTCTTTCAGTTCGGCGAAAGGTGTGGCGAGAATATCGAAGTTTCCCGCGACGTTGGGAACGCGGGCCACGTAAGCGAGGAACGCCAGCGTGCCCGCGTAACAGCAGCATGCCAATGCCAGCGAAAGGAGGGTTCGTTTCAGGGGCGCGAGCCGGGCGACGGCGTAGATGGGGAAAAAAACCAGCAGCGGCATGAGGTCCGTCACCAGCATTCCCAGGCCGTAGAGCAGCGCGAACAGCCAGGCGTTGCCGGGATTTTTGTCGGCGACGATCAGCCGCTCGAAGAGATAAATCACCACCATTTCCGCGGCATAGCCGCTGAGATAACTGGTGGGCTGATTGACGAAAAAGATGAACCCGCACCCGGTGGCGATGAAGAGCGCCAATACGGTGGCCGTGGGAACATCGGTCAATCGCCGGGCAAGACCGAAGCCGGCAAGAACCGCCGCCAGCCAGAACACCGTGTTGAGAAACAGAAACACGTAGTACGGGTTGAAAAAGCAGACCCATTGGGAGGACAGGTAAAAGGTGAGGAGTCGGCGGGCAATAGTGCTGGGTTGGTTGGGAGCGACGCCTTGAAACACCTCTTCGCAAGCGTGGAAATTGCCGTAATCCAAATTGACCGCGCCGCGGTAATGGGGGAACAGGTAAAGATGCCACCAGCCGTTGGGCTGGATTTCCTGCTCGGTGTGGACAATCGGCGGGCCGCCGGAATTGTATATCACCCACGCCTTTTCGACGGGCTTGGGCTCGGCGTAGTGCATGAGATAGGCGTAGGGGGCGCGCAGGGAAAGATGAAGCCAGGACTGGGCGACGATTAGAGTCAACGCCATTGCGCCGACGCCCCAACCCAGATGATCGGCGAACCAGCGGTACGTGGGCCGGAGCCGGCTGGCGCAAAGGAGGGCGGCCAAGGGCAACGCCACCAGCAAGGCAAAGACCTTCGCTTCATGCGGAATCACCGGCTCCTGCCGAATCGCCGCGGGAAACCAGGCGATGTTGGGCACGGGAGCATGCGCATCGGTCAGCCAATTGGAAAAAGAAAAATGGTCGGACCAGAATCGCGATGAGGCCAGGCCCAACCAGCGATAGGGCAAGGTGCAAAGCAGCGCGAAAAGTCCGGCGAGGCCAATGGCCCATCGGCGGCCCCAGAGGATTCGGCTCGTATAAAACAGGGCGGGAAGCGTTAGCAGCAGCATCCAGCCCGAGGCCAGCCAACCTTCCAGCGCGTAGTCGTCCCCATCGTGGGACCAGTTGTATCGGCCCAGAAGAAGAACCCAGCCCAGCGGAAGAACGATGGCCCAAACCTTCAAATCGGCCGGCAACCGCTTGGCGGGGCGAATCGGTTGTGCGGCGGGTTGCGTCATCGAGGCGGTCCCATCTGCCAGGTTCCCTTCGACAGCCGCTGCCACGTCGCCCATAGAACAACGCCGGTGAAGAAGACCAAAACCGACCTGAAAGCCAGGACGTAACGGTCATCCACGACACAGAAAAGCAGCGGGAGGGTGGTCAGCAACCCGGCAAAGAATATCCATGCACAGCGCAGGCGTAAGCGCCAGGCCAGCCATGCGCCCGAGGTTCCGCCGATAGCGAAGAAGCCGTGAAGCAGCACCCTGTCGATCACGATGCCGTGGCTACGGATTCGTGGCAGGAGCGGAAATGGAAGCAGCGCCTGAGTGGGATCGCTAATGAAGACGTACTCCAGCCGGCGCACCGTGCGGCGCCAAAAGGCCGCGGGATCGGACTGATACTGGCGCCAAAACCACTGGCCGCACAAGTCGAAATAATCTCTCTCTCCCATCGAAAGTACGAGATGGCGCTGCCGGTCGTTGAAATAGACGTTGTAATCTCGCAACTCAGGGCCTAACCAACCGGTGGCGAACGGCGGGTTGCCTTGGTAGAGCTCGAACTTCAGTTCGTCTCTCACCAAGTATATCCGGTGGAACGTCACGTAATTTCGCACCGTCCAGGGCGCCAGTACCGCGGCTCCCGCCAGCACCGCCACAAGCAGTCCCCAGACCCTGGCTTTGACGCCACGTTGCCTTAGGCCAACCAGCGCGATCAGTGGAAGGGACAAGGCGTAGGCGGGCGCGGTCAGCGCCAGCAGCCCCATCGCGGCGCCGAGCAGCGCCGCGTGGACTTTGAGCCCATTGAGGTTGGGCATGCGCGCGGCGTAGTAAAGGATAGAGGCAAAAATGGCCAGCGACAGAATGGAATCCCAATAATCTCCAACGTAAAAGAGGAAACCAGGATGCAGCAAAAGAAGGATTGCCGAGCAGACGGCGGCGCCGCCCAAGGCGTACCAACGGCCCAATAGATAGAACATCACGGCGATCACGGCCAGGCAAGCCGAGTTGATTAGCAGCAATAGAACAGCCCCACGATAAGGCGCCGAGTAATAACAGGCGGCGATAATGAGCGGATAGACGGGCGCGTTAAAGGCCGAGGGCGGAACCGGGCCCGGCCCCAGGTAAAACGGGCTGGCAAATCCCTCGCCGCGGAGCAGATGCCTGGCGACGTTCGCTTCTTCATAACTGGGCTGCGCTGACATCTGGTGGCGGTAAACAATCGCGGCCAAGGCGATGCAAAAGCCGGCGAGGAAGATCAAGGCGGATCGGGGAAACACGCCCATTTGCCATCGGTCTCCGAGGTGCAGATTCTACAGACTTCCAAACAAATCATGGATTGCCGCGCACAGTGGAAAATTCATCCGCCGAACCTGCTTGGAAGCGGCTGAAAAATCAAAACAATTTTTCCTCCATTTCCAATTGCAATCCCGCCGATGGTTGCTATCATACCCGAACAAACACTGAACAGGGACGGTTTGGTGACTTCCGTCGAGTTCAGTTGGCGGGGCTTGTTCCGATGGCGGATTCGCCATCGCATTCGCCCGCTTTAAGTCACTGTAACATGTCGCCGGCTGAACAAGATACCCGGCGGAAAAGGAGTCTCCCGTGATCAAGTCCATCGAAAAGACGGACGCGAAGAAGGACCAGCCCGCGTCGTCGGCAACTGTTGTCCGTGAGCCGGTTGTCCGTGAAATAAAGGATGCTGCGGCCAAGCCGGCGGCCCCAAAGGCCGCTGGGCACGATTCGGCCCGCGAATCGGCCCTGTCCCGCGCCGTTCAGCAGATCGAGAAGCAGTTCGGCAAAGGGGCCGTTATGCGGCTCGACGGCGATATAAGAGCCACCGTTGACGGCATTCCCACCGGCTCGTTGAGCCTGGATATCGCCCTGGGCGGAAATGGCGTGCCGCGCGGACGGGTGCTGGAGGTTTTCGGGCCGGAATCCAGTGGCAAAACCACCCTGACCCTGCACATTATCGCCAATGCCCAGAAAGCCGGCGGCGTGGCGGCGTTCATCGACGCCGAGCATGCCCTTGATCCGTCCTGGGCCAAGCGGCTGGGGGTTCGGCTGGACGATCTGTTGGTCTCCCAGCCCGATACCGGCGAGCAGGCCCTGGAAATCTGCGAGCTTCTCGTCCGCTCCAACGCCGTGGACGTGATCGTCATCGACTCCGTCGCCGCTCTGATTCCCCGTGCGGAGATCGAGGGGGAAATGGGCGACGCCCACGTCGGCTTGCAGGCCAGGCTCATGAGCCAGGCCATGCGAAAACTCACCGGCGCCATCTCCAAGAGCCGGGCAACCGTCATCTTCATCAATCAGATTCGCGAGAAGATCGGGGTGATGTTCGGCAACCCGGAAACCACCCCGGGCGGCCGGGCCCTGAAGTTTTACTCCAGCGTCCGCATCGACGTGCGGCGCACCGGCACGATCAAGGACGCGGAGGTCTCCATTGGATGCCGCACCCGGGCGCGCGTCGTGAAGAACAAGATCGCGCCGCCTTTCCGCGACGCGGAGTTTGACATCATGTTCGACCACGGCATCAGCTACGAGGGCGACGTGCTGGACTTGGCGGTCCTGGCCAACGTCGTGGACAAGAGCGGGGCATGGTTCAATTTCAAAAACGTGCGGTTGGGCCAGGGACGCGAGAATTCCAAACAGTTCCTGGTGGACAATAAGGAGGTGGCGGAGGAGATTCGCCAGGCCGTCCTGCAAAACAAGGGCCTTGTAACCGCCAAGCCGGCCATTGACGCGGCCGAGGCTTAGGAATTGCAAGGGTCCGCACCCGGATGACCGATAATGGCCTCGTATGGGTCATCCTCTATTTGGGCACGGGCGTGCGCTGACGGTGACGTTGGCTGCGTTGGCGCTGGCGTTCGGCTTGTCGGCGCATGGGCGGAAGTCCGCGAGCAGTTTCGCCGCCGCGGCCGACGTTAACTCCACGGGTCCGAAGGCGAAGCCTTCCGGTTCGGAGGCGAAGCCTTCCGGTCCGGAATCGTCTTCCGAAGCCATTCAAGAGGATTCCGATGTTTTGGACCCGACGGTGCTACAGGGTCAATTCGAATCCGTGGCCCGGCTGGTTGCGCCGGCGGTGGTGTCGATCTCCGCGGCCGAGACCGCCAGCCCGGCCGACGGCGCCCTTCGCGCCGATGAGATGAATCCGCAGTTGCTTCAATCGCTGCTGGACAAGACCACGCGGACGATCGGCACCGGGTTCATCGTCGATCCCGACGGATTTCTCGTCACCAACGAGCACGTCATCGAAGACTCGCGGCAGTTCTGGGTCACCACCGACGACCACAAAGTTTTTCCGGCGATCGTGGTGGGAGCCGATCCTCGGGGCGATTTGGCGGTGCTGAAGATTCCCGCCACGCATTTGCCGACCGTGCGGTTTGCCACGGACCAATGCCGGCGCGGCCAATGGGCGATCACCCTCGGAAACCCCTACGGCCTGGCGACCGAGGGGCAGATGTCGCTCAGCGTCGGCGTCATCAGTGCGACCGATCGCTCGCTTCCCCGCCTGGCGAGCAAGGAAGACCGGCTCTATTCCAACCTGATTCAGACGACCGCACAGATCAATCCGGGAAATTCAGGCGGGCCATTGCTGGATTTGGAGGGCCGGGTCATCGGCATCGACACGGCAGTGATTCTGCCGCAGAGACAGACCAACGGGATCGGCTTTGCGCTGTCGATCACCCCGGAATTGCTGAATGAGATCGCGCAGCTCGAGCAGGGGCGGGAAATGGTTTACGGCTACGTGGGGGTGACGGTCACCGCGCCGACGCCGCTACAGCGGCACGATGCGGCCCTGTCGGAAGAGGTCGGAGTCTGCGTGGAATCGGTGGAGGCCGGCTCGCCCGCCGCCAAGGGGCTGAAGGCCGGGGATTTGATCGTTCAAATCGACGGCCAGACGATTGACGACACGGCTCGGTTCGTCAGGCTGGTCGGCGCCGCGCCGGTGGGGCACGCCATTTCGCTGGACGTCGTCCGGGATGGCAAGAAGATGGCGATCGACGTTACGCCGGTGAAGCGTGCCGTGCAATTTGCCGTTTCCAGCCAGAACCAGCGGATGTATTGGCGGGGCATGGTCCTGGGCCCGGTTCCGACGAACTGGCGGGCGGCGGTGAGCGATGCCAAGCATCGAGCGGGGATTCTGGTGGTGGGGATACAGGACGACAGTCCGCTGAGGAAGCAGGGGGTGTGCGTCGGCACGGTGATCACCGCCATCGCGGGCCGTCCCGTGGCGAACATGCTGGAGGTTCAGCGGATTCTCAACGACGTTCCGCCCGAGCAATGCACGGTGCAGACCGCCGCCGACACCACGGAAGTGGCGACGGCGAAGAAGTGAAGCCCTTGGTCCCCGGCGCTACGGCAGCGGGACCATAAGATAGGGGTCGCCGTTGTCCTGAAGCATTTGTGCTTCGCCCGCGTCGCCGTTGTCGGTGAAATACTTTTTCGCCAGATCGTAACACTTGGTTCGGGCGGTTTTATCATCCGGCAATTCGACGACCATCTGAAAGGCATCGCCTTTGCCGTTGATGTCGCGGTCGGTCTGGAACCACACGTTCTTGGCGCCGGCGTCGTACCAGCCATTGACGGTGGCAGCCTCGGCGGATCGATTATGGTCGGCAACGAATTTGCGGGCTTCGTGCAGGACGTTTTGCGCCTTGGCCTGATTGACCTCGTCGATCAAGGGATTGGTGGCGACGGAGCCGCCGCCGGTGGAGGGAATCGCGATGGACGAGGCGGCGACGCCGCCGAAGCTCAGGATCAGCCTCAGCAGAAGGACGATCAAAGCGACTCGAACGATTTGAGAGAAAATGGCGAGAATGATGACGACCAGCCATGAATCGCCGGGGTCCATGCTGAACAGGTAGATGAGGGTGACCCAGTAGACGCCAAGCGCGATGGGAAGCCCGATGACGCCAAAGCCGAAGATTCCGCCGCCGCCGATGCCGCCGGTCCACATGGCGAAAAGACCGTCAACCCAGGTGGTGATTCCGTCGCAGAACAGAGCGACGGCGGCGAACTTAAGCAGAGCGGTTCCGATGCCGCCGAAGCTGACTCCAAGAGGACCGGCGATGACCAGGGCAATGCCAAAGAGGATCCCGGTTTTCAACACCGCCATGATGATCAGCCCGATGCCGATGGCCAAAATTGCCAAAGCGCCGACGTGGTATTGGATGGCGTAGTAGCTCAGGTAAAGCGCCGCGCCGATGATGAGCAGCGCGATTGGGACCTGGATGTCGCGCTTCTTGTGGATGAAGACATTCGAGGCGGACCGCTCGAGCTCGCGCGCGGTGGGGGCGCGTTGATACGCCAACGGGATGGCCGGATGTGAAGCACCCCCGGCAGCGGCGGGCAGGGCGATGGGTGGGGCGACGGCCTGAACGATCGTCGGCGGCAACTTCGCCGCGGCCGAACGGGCGTCATTGGCCAAATCCGACAGGGCATAAAGCTCGTCCTCCACCCGTTCGGGTTCCGGCTCGGCGCCGAGCGGCTGCGGCGGGATGGCCATCGCATGGCCGCAGAACTTGCATTTGATCCGTCTTCCGACGAATTCCTTTTTCCAGGTCAACTGCCGTTGACACCCACCACAGGAGAATTTCTCGGCGGCTTCAGGCATGATATTGGTCTCCGAAGAAATGCCCTTACCCACGGGCGGCGGAAATCATGTACCGGGTTCAAAAAAAAGGCAAGAAGATTCGATTTGCCAACGCAACCGTCACATCGGGCGGGTGATGACGAAATCGGCCAGGGTATCCAGGACTTGACGCGAGGGGGAATCGGGCAGGTCGGCAATCGCGGCGCGGGCGCGCCAGATCAAAGATTTAGCGCGCCGGACGGCGTATTGGACCGACGGGCTGGGAAGAATCAAATTGCGGATGCGCTCGACCTTGTCGCCATCGTGGCTCTTCAGCAGCGAACGCAAAAGGGCGCGATGCTCGTGCGGAGCGGTGGCCAGGAAATGGATGATCGGAAGCGTCAGCTTTCCCTTTAACACGTCAATGCCGAGCGTTTTGCCGACCGTCGATTCCTCGCCGACGATGTCCAGGAGGTCGTCCTGGATTTGGAAGGCGGTGCCGAGGCACTGGCCGTATTGACGGAGCTGCTCGACGCAAGTCCCGTCGGCCTCGGCGAAGCTCGCGCCCAGAAGACAGCAGGAGGCGCACAGCACCGCCGTCTTGCAGGTGATGATCTGCAAATACGTCTCCTCGTCCAGATCGAGATTATTTCGGTGATGGATTTGCAAGAGTTCGCCTTCGCAGACCTGGTTGGTGGTGTGGCCGACGACGCGCGCGGCGAACTGGGAATCGAGACTGGAGCAAAGATGGAAGCTGTGGCTGATGAGATAATCGCCCAGGAGAACCGCGGCCTCGTTGCCGCGGAGATGGTTGATGGTGGCGCCCTTGCGGCGGAGTTCGGCATCATCGAGGACGTCGTCGTGAACGAGCGTGGCCATGTGAACCATCTCGACAACGGTGGCCAGGACGGTGTGGGCATCGGTGAGTTTGCCGCAGGCTTTGCCGGACAGCAGGACCAGCAGCGGCCGCAGCATTTTTCCGCGGAATCGGCTGACGTGCCGGCATAGGGTGTTGACGCAGGCGAGATTGCTGGCCAGCTCCCGGTCGAACAGCGTTTGGACGGCCTGGAATTCCGGGCGAACGCATTCGATGAGATTGTCCAGGACGGAAGGGCCCGCGCTTGCCATGGGCGGGGATTATAGGGATTGGGGGAAAAGTGCAAAATTGGTTTTGGAAGTTTCGGAAGAATTGAAAGAAGAATTGCCGCGGCGCCCGTTCGTTGCGCGTTTCGACGCCGGGGGGACCTTTTGCCGACGCCTTGCAAGGACGGGGTTTCCCTGGCGACGGCGGCTGTGCTAGAATCTTCGACAGCTATGAAACCCAACGGGCCGACATTGAGGGCGTGACGTGGCCAACGCGCAGATCGACCGCCTTAGAAAGAACATCGGGACCGTTTTCCTGGGGGATACGCGCTCGATCAATCTGCTTATGACGGCGCTGTTTGCGCGCGGTCACGTTTTGATCGAAGACGTGCCGGGCGTGGGCAAGACCGTGCTGGCGCGGTCGCTGGCGCGCAGCCTGGATTGCAAGTTCAGCCGCATTCAGCTCACGCCGGATTTACTGCCCAGCGACGTGCTGGGCGTTTCGGTATTCAACACGCACACCCAGACCTTTGATTTCAAGCCGGGCCCGATTTTCGCCAACGTCGTCCTGGCCGATGAGATCAACCGGACCACTCCGCGCACGCAATCGGCGCTTCTGGAGGCGATGAGCGAAGAACAGGTGAGCGTGGAGAATCAGACGCTTGTGCTGGATCGCCCGTTCATGGTCGTGGCGACGCAGAATCCGTTTGAGTTTGAGGGGACGTATTACCTGCCCGAAAATCAGCTCGACCGGTTCCTGTTGCGGGTATCGCTGGGATATCCGGGCCGCACGGCCGAGCAGCGCATCCTGACCACCCAGCCGGGGCGGGCCGCGCTGGAGCAGCTCAAGCCCGTCATGACCGCCGCCGAGGTGGTCGCCATCCAGGACCTCGCCAGCCGCACGCGCATGGAATCCTCGATCGTCGATTACGTGCTGGACTTGGCGGAGGCGACTCGGCATCACGAGCAGTTGCACCTGGGCGTTTCGCCGCGCGGGGCGCTGGCGCTGACCCAGGCCTGCCAGGCCGCCGCCGTCGTCGCCGGTCGGGATTACGTGACCCCGGATGACGTGAAAACGCTTTTCATTGCCTGCTGTGCCCACCGCGTGGTGAGCAAGACGTATCTTCACAACGGCGACGTGCTGGCCACGAGCCGCGTGCTTCAGTCGATTTTGGACGTGACGCCCGCCCCGCGTTAGACGTGACGGCGGCCAGTCGTTCCATCCTCCATCATGGCCACCGCGACGGACATCAATCTCATTGAACGGTTGCGTCCGCACGGCGTTGCGATGTGGCGACGGATCACCTCCCTTCGGCGCCGCGGGCCGGGCGGGGATAAAAACGACAGTCCCACCACGCCGATCCGCCGCAGGCCCAACGTCGACTTTTCCCTCACCGGATTGGTTTTCTGCACGATGATGCTGTTCATGGGCCTGGCGGCGATCAACAGCCAGGCGAACCTTCTCTTCGGCGTGTTTGGGCTGATGATCGGCATTTTGCTGGTCAGCGCCATGATTTGCCGGCTGGTGCTGACGCGGCTGAAAGTGCGGCGGGTGATTCCCGAATACGCCGCCGTCGGGCAGCCGGCGACGATTCAATACGGCTTTTTCAACGCCAAGCGGATTTGGCCGAGCCTGTCGGTCTGTCTGGCGGAACTCGACGGCGCCGAGGCGTTCACGCAGCAGCCCCACGTCTACCTGCTCCACGTGGCCGCGGGAAAATCCTCGACGGTGCGCGTCACCGTGATTCCCAAGCGCCGCGGCAGCCACAAGCTGACCAGTTTTCAGATCAGCACGAGCTTCCCGTTCGGGTTCGTGAAGCGCGCCCTGACGGGCCGAAGCGACGATTCGATCCTGATCTACCCCGCGATCGGGGTGGTGAGCCCGCGGCTGCTGGCGATGTGCCGCTCCGCCGAGCGGGGCGGCGCCAACATGAAGCCTCGCCGCAACGGCTCGGATGAATTTTACGGCGTCAAGGAATTCCGCCAGGGTGACAATCCGCGCTGGATCTATTGGAAGCGCAGCGCCCGCATCGGGGAGCTGGTCAGCCGCGAAATGGTCCAAATCTCGCCGCCGAAGCTGCTCATCCTCGTGGATACCTTCATCGAGACGGCCACCCTGGCGGAGCACGCGACGGTGGAAAAAACGATCGCGATGGCGGCGTCGCTGGCGAGCCGGGCGATGGAGTCGGGCATGGCGGTCGGTCTGTGCGCCTGGTCGGGGAAATGGACCACCATCTCGCCGCAGCGCGGCAAGCGGCATTGCCGCGACATTCTCGCCGCCCTCGCTGGATTGCCCCTCAATCGCACGGCCCCGGCTCAGCAATTGATCGAGCACGGCGAGGGATTCCGGGGCGAGGGCGTGACCCCCGTGCTGATCGCTTCCCGCGCCGCTCAGCCGACCCTCGCCCAGCGGGCGCGCGGCGCCATGGTCGTGGTCTCCGCGAATTCCGAGCAAGCCCGCTCGTGGTTCCAGTTCGATCCGCTCGTCGATTTCTCCCGATGCACGCCGGCGGAACAGATGCAGGCAATGGTTCGTTGACCCATGTACGACCTCCACCAATTCCGGGCCGCGCTTTATTCCCTGCTCTTGCTGGGAGTCTGGGGGTTTGCCCTCGCCGCCCAGTCGCCGGGACTCTGGATCATCGGCACGGGTGGGATTCTGCTGCACGTGTGGCTGGTCAAAACGGGGCGGTTCGCGCCGATGCCGCGCGTGCTCGCCAATCTGGTCACGCTCGCCTCGCTCGCCCTGGTGACGTTGGAAGTTCGCGCCGGCGGGGTCTCGCCGATTCTCACCGTTGGACAGTTCATCGTGTTGCTGCACCTCGTGAAGCTTTTCGAGCTGCGCGCCAATCGCGATTACGCCCAGCTTCTGGTCCTCAGCTTGCTCCTGATGGTTGCCGCTGCTATCAGCACCGCCAGCCTGTTGTTCGGCATCCTCTTCATCGTTTACCTGTTCCTTTCTCTGCATTGCTGCCTGCTGTTTCATCTGAAGATGGAGATGGATCAGGCGCGCCAGATGTATCGGCAGCCGGTGGACCACCTCAATCCCGCGCTGCTTAGTGAGGAGGCGCGCGATTTGCCGCGATCCATGCGCCGGCTGACGGGGCTGATTGCGGCCGCCGGAATCGCCATGGGCGTGCTCGTCTTCCTCTTCTTTCCGCGCGGCGCCGGACAGACGCTTTTGGGGCCGCTGCAATCCCCTGCGTCCCAGGCGCTGTCGGGGTTCAACGACCGGGTCAGCTTTCAGGAACTCGCCAAGATCACCCCCAGCGAGGAAGTCGTCGCGCGGGTTGAGCTATACCGCAAGAGCCAAAAGGTGACCTATCCGATGGAGATGCGCCTTCGGGGTTCGGTGCTGGACGTGTACAGCGGCAACGACATCAACCGCGGCCGTTGGCAGTGGGGCCATTCTCGGATGCCGGATCGATTTGACAACGTCGGAGAATTGGAAGCCCCGGACGTCACCCGGAGTTTCGACTTCCCGGAGACCGACGTGGCGTGGAAGCAGGTGATCAATCTTCAGCCGACGGGAACCAATAAGCTCTTCGCCATGGCCGGGCCGATGAACATCTGTTCCACGCACGATATGCAGATTCGGTTCTCGCGGGCCGACGGGATCTTGGAAAGCGACCAGCCGATCCTCCAGCCCATCCAATATACGGTCACTTCTTCCGGTGAATCGCCGCCGCTGGCCGAGCCGGCCGAGGATGGGGGCGAGCATTCGGTGATCGATCCCCAGGTTGCGGCCTATGCCAGACAGCCGGACGTTTGCGGCGCCGACGCCAACGGCCAGCCGTTGGCGCAGTATCCCCTGAAGGGAAATCACGCCTTCGACCACGAGATCGCCGCCAACATCGAACGCCATCTTCGCACCCACTTCTCCTACACGCTGGATCTGACGAACATCGGTTCGCTGGGAGATCGCGATCCGATGGCGGCGTTCCTGACGGACTTCAAGCGCGGCCACTGCGAATATTTCGCCGGGGCGATGACCCTGATGTGCCAGAGCCTCGGCATTCCCGCCCGCTACGTCGTGGGGTTCCGATGCGAGCCGGACGATTTCAATACGATGGGAGATTACTTCCTCGTCAGGCAGTCCGACGCACATGCCTGGTGTGAAGTGTTCACCGGGGCGAAATGGGAGACCTTCGATCCCACCAGCGGGCGCGGCGCCGCCGCGGGCGCCGGCCGTCCCTACTTTGCCGCGTTGAAACAAATCTTCGATTACCTCGAATTCAAATGGGCCGCCAACGTCGTCGCATACGATGCCGGCGATCGGAAGAACCTGATCCTTGGACTCAATACCGAGATGTTCAGAACCGCGTCCAACAGCGGCACGAGCCTTCAGAACTGGATGAGTGATTTCCAGGATCAACTCGCTTCCCCGTCGGTCCTGCAGTGCGTGATTGCCGGAATGATTTTGCTCTGCGCCGTGGCCGTGAGTTGGTTCCTCGTCGAGCGATGGCGGCTTCATCGCCGCGCCAAACGCATCGGAATCAAGTCCCTCTCCACGAGCGACCAACTCCGCCTCGTGCGGCAATTGGGTTTCTACGACGATCTGATGCGAGTATTGTCGCGCCATCACATCGAACGCCCGCCACACCTCACCCCCCTCGAATTCAGCCGGTCTCTCGCCTATCTCCCCGCCGACGTCTACCGCGACATTCACCGATTGACCGAGTTGTTCTATCGCATCCGTTACGGCGGTTCCATCGTCTTGTCGCCTCCCCGCAGGCATCTGGCCGCCGTGGTCTATCGCATCCAAAAAATCCTTGACGCACCCCATCACGATTTCCCATGAATGCGATGGTTCTTTCAATCGGCGATGAACTGATTCTCGGCCAGACGGTCGATGCCAATTCCGCGTGGCTGAGCGGCGAGCTGGCGTCGATCGGCTGGGACGTCGCGGCGCACCTGACCGTTGGCGACGATCAGACTTCAATCGAGTCCGCCATCGCCCAAGCGGCCCGGCGGTGCGACGTGCTGCTCATTACCGGCGGGCTTGGGCCGACCCAGGATGATCTCACCCGCGCGGCGCTGGCGCGGGTGCTCGCTCAGCCGTTGGAAATCAACGCCGACTGGCTGCATCGGATGGAGCAGATGTTTCGCCGGCGCGGCAGGCCGATGGCCGACTCCAACCGCGCCCAGGCGTTGATTCCCCGCGGGGCGCGGATGATCGAAAACGCCGCCGGGACGGCCGCAGGCATCGACGCCGACTTCACGCCGCCCGATTCCTCCCGCTCCTGCCGGATTTTCGCCATGCCCGGCGTGCCCCGCGAAATGCGGAGCATGTTCCAGCATCAAGTCGTCCCGCTCCTTTCCGCCATGAGCCGCGGAAGGGTCATTCTCACCCGCACGCTGCACACCTTCGGACTTGGCGAAAGCAACGTCGGCGAAATGCTGGGCGATCTGATGGATCGCACGCGCAACCCGTCCGTCGGCACGACGGTTTGGGGTGGCGTCGTTTCGCTCCGCATCGCCTCGCGCCAAGAAAACCGCGACGAGGCCGAGGAGGCGTTGGGCAAAACCGTCGCCGAATGCCGCCGCGTCCTGGGCGATCTGATTTATGGCGCCGATGAACAGACGTTGCCTTCGGTGATTGGCGATC
The DNA here is from genome assembly GCA_050011595.1 of Tepidisphaeraceae bacterium. Lineage (GTDB taxonomy): Bacteria > Planctomycetota > Phycisphaerae > Tepidisphaerales > Tepidisphaeraceae > PALSA-1353. The sequence goes on along the minus strand of JBEKIV010000009.1, from coordinate 11,682 downwards.
TTTTGACCCAAGTCCCCATTCGCCGCGTTGCCACCGCGGAAAGCTGCACCGGCGGATTGCTCGCCAAGATGCTCACCGACGTGGCCGGTTCCAGCCGGTATTTCCAGCGCGGCTGGATCACCTACAGCAACGATGCCAAGACGGAAATGCTGGAAGTGGATGCCGGCCTGATCGCGCGCGAGGGGGCGGTGAGCGAGAGCGTGGTTGGCGCCATGGCCGATGCGGCCCGGCGCAAAAGCGCCGCGGATTTCGGCCTGGCCATCAGCGGGATCGCTGGGCCGGACGGCGGAACCCCCTCCAAGCCAGTCGGAACCGTCTGCATTGCCCTGGCCCATCCTTCCGGTGGGATTGCCCGGACGTTCAGCTTCCCCGGCGACCGTGAAGCTATCCGCGACCGCTCGGCCAGGATGGCCCTTACCATGCTTCGTTATCATCTGCTTGGAAAGAAGATGCCGTTCTGAAGCCCCCTCCTGCCATCGTGGCAGCCCAACTCGCCCCGCGGCTGTCTTTGGCAGGAACGCTCTGATTTGTCCGTTGCCCGCCCCTCTCCACAAACGGCGGCTAAATCAATATAACATATTGTCGTTTAATTAGTTAAATTAATCTCACAAACCCTTGTTTCTGGCCGTCCTATCGGCACGGCGATTGTTTAATGCCTTGCACGGGAAACCGAGGCAGCGCACATGGTACAGGCCAACGATACAAGTCGGTTTACCGCTCTTCTCGCTAACGAGCGGGAGGAATGGCATCAGACGGTTCGGGACCTGTTGCGGCCTCAGGGCGTGCAAACGGTCATCGCACACAGTGGACGCGAAGCGCTGGATTTGATTGAATCCATCCCCGTTCACGTGGCCGTCTTGGATGTCCAGATGCCGCAGTTGGGTGGTTTGCAGGTCATCCGCCTCTTGCGCGAATTGCACAAGGCGACGCCGACCATCCTGCTGGCCAACCATTTGACCAATCACCTGCTCCAGGAAGCGCTGGGGATGCAGGTCTTCAGCGTCCTGAGCAAGCCGGTGGACTTCAACGTCCTGCTCGACGCCCTGGCTCGCGTCCTGCGGCGCTACCACGAGAACCGTTGGCCTGATGAGGAAAAAAACGTTGAGTGAATTATCAATTGTCAATTGTCAATTATCAATTATCAAAGGAGTCCATCATGCCCAAGCTTCGTCCTCTCGGTGACAAAATCCTCGTCAAGCGCGTCGAGGCGGAAACGAAAACCAAGTCTGGAATCGTTTTGCCCGACACCGCCAAGGAAAAGCCCAGACGCGGAAAAGTGCTGAGCGTCGGTGAAGGCAAACGCCTCGACACCGGCGAACGCGCCCCCATCGAAATCAAGAAAGGCGACGAGGTCATCTTCGCCTCCTACGCCGGAACCGAAATCAAGCTCGACGGCGAGGAACTCATGATTATGTCCGTCGATGACGTCCTGGCCGTCGTCGAATAACACAACTAAACTCGCAACTTGCACCTGCAACTTGCACTCATTTACTCAGGAGTCAACCCATGTCGGCAAAACGAATCGCATTTGATCAGGAAGCCCGCGAAGCGATCCTTCGCGGGGTTCGCAAGCTCGCCCGCGCGGTCAAGGTCACCCTCGGACCCTCGGGCCGGAACGTCGTTCTGGAGAAATCCTACGGCTCGCCCACCGTCACCAAGGACGGCGTCACCGTCGCCAAGGAAATCGAACTGGAAGATTCCTACGAAAACATGGGGGCGCAAATGGTCAAGGAAGTCGCCTCCAAGACCTCCAGCGTCGCCGGCGACGGAACCACCACCGCCACCGTCTACGCCGAGGCCATCTTCGCCGAGGGGATGCGAAACGTCGCCTCCGGCGCCAATCCATCGCAAATTCAGCGCGGCATCAACCTGGCCGTCGCCGCCATCGTCGCCGAACTCGGCAAGATGTCCAAAAAAATCGAAAGCAGCAAGGAAGTCGCCCAGGTTGGCACCTCCAGCGCCAACCAGGACGAGCAAATCGGCAAAATGATCGCCGAGGCCATGGACAAGGTCGGCAAAGATGGCGTCATCACCGTCGAAGAAGGCAAGGCCCTCGAGACCACCGTTGAACTCGTCGAAGGCATGCAGTTCGACAAGGGTTTTCTCTCTCCCCACTTCATCACCGATGCCACCACCCAGGAAGCCATCCTCGAAGATGCGTATATCCTGATTCACGAAAAGAAAATCTCCTCGGCCCGCGACATGGTCCCCGTCCTGTCCAAGGCGGCCGATCAAGGCAAGCCCATGCTCATCATCGCCGAGGACATCGAAGGCGAAGCGCTCGCCACGCTCGTCGTCAACAAGCTCCGCGGCACCCTGAAGGTCGCGGCCGTCAAGGCCCCCGGCTTCGGCGATCGCCGCAAAGCCATGCTCGAAGATGTCGCCGTCGTCACCGGCGGAACCGCCATCTTCGAGGAACTCGGCATCAAGCTCGAAAACGTCGAGCTGTCCCAACTCGGCCGGGCCAAGAAAATCCGCATCGATAAGGACAACACCACCATCATCGAAGGCGCCGGCAACGAGAAAACCATCAAGGGCCGCATCGAAGCCCTCAAGACCGAGATTGAAAACAACACCAGCGACTACGACCGCGAGAAGCTCCAGGAGCGTCTGGCGAAGCTGGCGGGCGGCGTGGCCCAGATCCACGTCGGGGCGGCCACCGAAGTGGCCATGAAGGAAAAGAAAGCCCGCGTTGAAGACGCCCTGCACGCCTGCCGGGCCGCGGTGGAAGAGGGAATTCTCCCCGGCGGCGGAATCAGCGTAATCCGTGCCGCCGCCAAGGTTCTCGACGCCGTCCGCAAGAAAGCCGGCGATGACGATCAGCGTCTGGGCGTGGAGATCGTTCGTCGGGCGCTTGAAGCTCCGATCAAGCAGATCTCCGAAAACGCCGGCGTCGACGGCTCCGTCGTCGCCCAGAAGGTCAAAGAGAGTTCCGAGGTCAACTTCGGCTACAACGCCCTGACCCACGAATACGGCGACCTGATGAAGATGGGCGTGATCGTTCCGACCAAAGTGGAGCGCACCGCTCTGCAAAACGCCGCCAGCATTGCCAGCTTATTGCTGACGACGGATGCGATCGTAAGTGAGATCAAGGAAGACAAGCCCGAGCCGGCCGGAGCGCCGGGCGGCGGGATGGGCGGGATGTACTAAAATCCGAAATTGGTCCGTAAGGGCCAACTGACTTTTTTATGAAGGCCGGCTGGCGATTCCAGCCGGCCTATTTCACTGACATTCAAGGCTTTGGGATTGACTTTGGGGGTGGGACGGGAGGGCCTTGGATTGGGGCAAATTCGCATGGTTTGCGGCATTCGAAGACCGCGGGATGGCCATCCCGCGGCTTTCGGGGAGTCATTTTGTTGATTCGGGATGTGCCTTCCGCGACACTCATGCACATGGGCAAGGCGTGGAATGATTGGTATCACGTTACCGTTCACGTCTACGGCTCGTGGCTGCGCGGCGATCCGCGCGGATGGCGGTCGCGACATCATCGCGAACACGTTGAGGGCGATTACAAAAATCCGCCGCCGGCGGGGAAATATGATCGGGTGTACGCGCTGTCAAAGTCGCTCATGAAGCGGGAGCCGGTGACTATCGAGCTTGAGCTTCGGCAATTCGTGGTTGAAGCCATCGTTGACAAATTGCGGCGGGATGGGATCGAGATACTCGTTGCGTCGGTTGACGCGAAGCATTTGCATTTGCTTGGGCGGTTTCGGGATCATCGGCCGCATCATTGGGTGGGGCGGGCGAAGAAACATGCGTCGCATTTGCTGAGGCAGGATGGGTTGCGCGAAGAGGTGGGCGGATTGTGGGCGAAAGGAGCGAGGGCGGAGCCGATCGCGGAGCGATCGCACCAGGTGAATACGTTTCGATATATTCTTGCGCATGGAGAAAAAGGTGCGGCGGTGTGGCGGTTTGATGCGGCGGGGGAGGGATAGGAAGCCCACGGATGGCCATCCGTGGGCTTTTATTTCGGCTGCTTCCTCAAATACTTCCTCAGCGGCGTCCAATAGTATTTCTTCCAGCCTTCGGTGACTCCCTTGTAATCCTGTTTGGGGACATTGACGTGAACCAGATCGATCCGGCCCTGTTTGCCCTCGTCCGAGAAGGTCAGGATCAGGATCGAATCCAGGTCAGCAATCCCGAAGTTCTCGCTGCGCCAGCGTTGCACGATGAGTTTGCCGGGCAGGGTGAAGACGGTTGAGCCGCTGAGCATGCCATGGAAGGCCTCGAATTTACTGCCGGGTTTGGGGCTGATCCGGACGGGTCCGCCGGTGAAGCCGGCGTGGCATTTGGGGTCGAGATAGATATCGTATAATTGCCTGGCGGAAACGGGGAATTTGGCGGTTTGTACGATGGGTTTGGTCATGGCTCGATGATAGGCCCAGGTTCGCGGGGGGACCATTTCCAGCCAATCATTCGTCAGGCGCGACGTGAACGGAATAAACCCAATACGTGGTCCGGAGGAAAGCCGGCAAAGCTTTTCGGATTGCAGGGGACGTTTGGATTTGCGGGCGATGTATCGGATAGGTAAGGAAGCAGCAGTGCCTGGGAGGAGCAGGGTGTGGAACTTCCGTTAGGAATATACGAAGAAATCACGGGTCTCGAAGAGCTTCCGCCGCCGGTGGATGAAACGGATCACGAGCGGCGCAAGCATCGGCGGGTTCCGTTTGGTTGCCGGGTGACGATTTTCCCGGAGCGCAAGAGCGGCGAGAACACGCCGGGCGTGGCGATGGTGCGCGATATGTCGGTGGGGGGGCTGAGCATTCTGCATTCCGAGCCGCTCAAGCCGCCGACCCCGTTTGTCATCGAATTCAGGGGTCGTCAGGATCGGCCCGTGAGGATTCGTTGCATCGCCGCCCGTTGCGAGGCGGGGGGATTTGGCGCCACGGAATTTGTCGTGGGGGCGACGTTTGACCAACTGTTGACAACGGAGCTGCCCCCGGAGGAGCTTTATAAGGAACCGCCGCCCGTCGAGCCGTTGATTAACCTTCACGCCGATGAGGCCCAGCCGGCAGATGAGGCCGAGCCGGTCAGCGAGGAATTGATTGAGGCTGCGCTTAGAGAACCGGCGGATGGGGCGGCAGCCGAGCCGGTGCTTGAATTGTCGGACAAGGAGTCGCACGACAAAATCTCCGCCCCATTGAAGCAGCCGGCGCCTGAGCCGCAGACGACCCCGGCCGAGCCTGCGGCGGCCCCGGCCGCGGGGAAGGCGCACTCAGCCCTGTTCCAGCCCCATTCCGGCGGGAAGACAAAGACGTTGTCGGAGATACCGGAAGAGGAATCGAATGAACCGACCCCGACGCCCGCTGCCGCCGCTGCGCCGCCGCCGGAGGAGACAACGCCGGTTTTTCGGGTCATTCCGATCCCGGAGGAGCCCCAGAAGGCGGCGGTCATGGCGATGGAGCTTGGCCCGCCAGACCCCGACAACCGCGGGAAAAATCACGAAGTTCTGGCCCAAGTCAAGGAATTGCTCGTCGAGCAGCAGCAGTCGATCGAGCGTCAACAGCAGGAATTGAAGGAGCAGCGCGAACGATTTGAAAAGGATATCGAATCCATGCGCTCGGAACTGGAAGAAGCGAAAAAGAACCTGGCGGAGCTTCGGGCCAAGTCCGACGCGGACGACAGCGCCATCGCCGACCTGGCGACGTTCTTGAAACGGCGCGGGGGAGGCGAATTGCCGGTCAAGACGAACGAGGCGGCGTAAGTCGGCGTTCGGGCAATTCTTTCGCCGGATCGCCAAAACGGGTCGGCGAGTGTTATGATTCCCCGACATGGAGTACCGCACGCTTGGCCAGACGGGGCTGAGAATTTCCGCATTGAGTTTTGGCGCATCTTCCCTGGGCGGCGTATTTCACGAGGTCGACGAAAGCGATTGCATTCGCACCGTTCACGTTTCGCTGCAAAAGGGGATCAATTTCATTGACACCTCGCCCTATTACGGGCTGAGCAAATCGGAGACCGTTCTGGGAAAAGCGCTGAAATCCGTGCCGCGCGACCAGTATGTCCTTGCCACCAAGGTGGGCCGTTATGGCCCGGAGGATTTTGATTTTTCGGCCAAGCGCGTGACCGCCAGCGTGGAGGAGAGCCTGAAGCGGCTCGGCGTGGAATACGTGGACCTGATTCATGCGCACGACATCGAGTTTGGCGATCTGGACCAGGTGATTGACCAGACCATTGGGGCGCTGCGGAAGGTGCAGAAGGCGGGCAAGGCGCGGTTTGTCGGGGTGACCGGATACCCGTTGAAGGCCCTGCGGCGCGTGGTCGAGGCCGTGCCCGTCGATGCCGTTTTGAGCTATTGCCGGTTCGCGTTGAATGACACCGCGCTGCTGGATTTGGCGCCGGTGCTGAAATGCCGCGGCGTGGGGATTATTAACGCCTCTCCCCTGGGGATGGGTTTGCTCAGCGCCCGGGGGACGCCGCCATGGCATCCAGCCCCCGCGGAACTGAAGGAAGTTTGCGCTCGCGCCGCCGCCCATTGCCGGGCCAAGGACGCCAGCATCGAAAAGCTTGCCATTCAATACGCGCTGACCCAGCCCGACATCGCCACGACGCTCGTCGGCTCGGCTAATCCGGCGGCGATGGAAAGGAACGCTCGATGGGCCGGCGAGCCCATCGATCGGCAATTGCTGGATGAAGTGCTGGCGATTCTGAAACCCGTCCACAACCTGACCTGGCCGTCGGGCCGGCCGGAGAATAATTAACCGCGCTGTTCAATATGTTTATCGATTCCCATCATCATTTCTGGAAATACAATCCCGCCGAGTACGCCTGGATCGATGAATCCAGGTCCGTGCTCCGGCGCGATTTTCTGGCCGACGATCTGCGCCAGGCCATTCAATCCGCGGGCGTGGACGGCGTGATCTCCGTGCATGCCCGACAGTCCCTGGAAGAGACGCATGGGTTGTTGAGCATCGCCAACGATACCCCGTTCGTTCGCGGCGTCGTGGGATGGGTGCCGCTCGTCTCTGATCGCGTGAAGCATGACCTGGAGGCCGTGGCCGCGGACCCAAAGCTGCGCGGCGTGCGGCACGTCCTGCACGATGAAACCGACGAGCAATACGTCGCGCGCGACGATTTCAATCGCGGCGTCTCGCTCCTGAAGGAATTCGGTCTGGCGTTTGACATCCTGATTTTCGAGCGGCAATTGCCGTCGGCTATCCGATTCGTCGACCGTCATCCCGATCAGGTTTTCGTGCTGGACCATCTCGGCAAGCCGAAGATCAAGGCGGGCGAACGCGAGCCGTGGGCGAAGAACCTGGCCGAACTTGCCCGGCGCACCAACGTCTACTGCAAGGTTTCGGGGTTGGCGACCGAGGCGGACTGGCAGGCGTGGACGGAGCCCGCGCTGCGCGAATACTTCGACGTCGCGTTGGAAGCGTTCGGACCCGAAAGATTGATGGCCGGTTCCGATTGGCCCGTTTGTCTCCTGGCCTGCGGATACAAGAGATGGTGGGACATTCTCCGGCAATGGACGTCGCAGTTGTCGGAGTATCAGAACGAGCGATTTTTTGCCTCCAATGCGCTCAAGGCTTACGGGTTGGACTGAACCGATGAAGGCGGTCGTGTTGGAGAAGCCCGGTTTGCTCCGGAACGCCCGGACGGATGCGCCGGCCGATTTGCCCCAGGGGTGCGCGCTGGTGCGGGTCGGCCGCGTCGGCGTTTGCGGAACGGATTGGCATGCCTACCGCGGCCAGCAGCCCTTCTTTTCCTATCCGCGGATTCTGGGCCACGAATTGGGCGTCGTCGTCGAGCGCGTGAACGATCCCCAAAGCGTCTTGAAGCCCGGCGACCGCTGCGCGGTCGAACCCTATTTGAATTGCGGTCAATGCGTGGCCTGCCGGCACGACAAGCCCAATTGCTGCGCCAATCTGAAGGTGATGGGCGTGCACGTCGATGGCGGCATGCGCGAGCGGATCGTGACGCCGGCTCGGAAGCTGCACCGCTCGGCAACGCTTTCGCTGGATGAGTTGGCGCTGGTGGAGCCGCTGGGCATTGGTTGCCATGCCGTGGAACGCGCCAACGTCGTGCCTGGAGAATGGGTGCTCGTGATCGGCGCCGGGCCGATTGGATTGTCGGTCATTCCATTCGCCATGGCGGCCGGCGCTCAGGTCGTCGCGATGGACATTGACTCCAGGCGATTGGAATTTTGCCGCTCGAGCCTGGGCGTGCGGAACACGATCGACGCCGGCGAAGGCGATCCCGCGGCGAGCCTGAAGAAGCTGACGGGCGATGATTTGCCCACCTGCGTGATCGACGCGACGGGCAACGCTCGGTCGATGGCTCGATGTTTCGAATTGGCCGCGCACGGGGGGAGGATCGTTTTCGTCGGCCTGTTTCAGGGCGATTTGACGTTCAACGATCCGAATTTCCATCGTCGCGAGTTGACTCTTCTGGCCTCCCGCAATTCCCGCCCGGCCGATTTTGACCGCATCATCGCCATGATGGAGCGCGGCCAGATCGATGCCAAGCCCTGGATCACTCATCGGGTCGGATTCGATCGGTTGGTGGAGGAGTTCCCCCAATGGCTCGCGCCGGATTCCGGCGTGATCAAGGCGATGATCGAACTCTGACTTGGCCAGTTTGAATATGCGCTATACGAAGAGTAAGCTGCGGCCACCCCGATGAACGTGGGCGGAAATATTTTCGCTTGTCGCCCGCTGAAAAAGTCCATTGCGGTGTTTCTGCTGGTATTCGAGGCGGCGTTCCTGAACGTCATTGTTCCGGGTCACACGCGCGGCGTGATCACGCTTTCGGGCAAGAGTTCGGCGGCGAGCGTCGCGGATCTTGGGTGTCCGTTCTGCTCTCGGCCATCCGGTAAGGATCCGAAAAAAACTCCTGACCAAAAGGACCAATCGGAATGCGCGATCTGCCACATTGCGGCCCTGCTCACGCTGCCGCCGGTGGTGGACCTGGCGCCTCCGCTGCTTTGCCTGGCTTTTGTCATCCAGGCGCCGGCCCCAATGTCGGCGCCCTACACGCGCATTCCCCTCATTCGTCATGATCGCGCTCCTCCGTTTGCTGCCTGATTGCCCTTTCTCATTTTGTTCTAACGAATCGACGCGACGCGCTGACGGTTCCGCAATTCGCTGCCGCACGTTAGCGGCGCGACTTTCTAATTCACCGGCGCCGCCGTCGAATGAAAGGAATGCCATGCGAGGTTTCAAATCCCTGATCCTCCTCTGTGCGGCAACCTGGGGCCTTTGGGCCGCTCCAAATTGCGGCAGTGCGCAGGAAGTGCCCTTCACCTCTAATCTTCTCGACTGGCGCGCCGAACCAACGACTCTCCCGTCCAACGGGATTTCAGATGTGGATCCGGCGAATCAACAAACGGACAAGGACGATTTGCCTCAAACGCCGATTTACGCCTGTGCCTGCGGATGCGGGATTTTCGAGGTGGGCACGAGCTCCATGCTTCCCGAAGGCAAGGGAGGAACGGTTTATTTCGAGTACGACTTTCAGGATCAGAACGTCAATTGGAGCGGAAGCTCGCGCGCCCCGGCCGCGGACAATGACGACAAGGAAATTCGCACGAGTTTCTTCACCGCCGGCATTCAGTACATGTTCGACCGGAACTGGGGGATTCAGGCGGAACTCCCGCTCGACTATCGATACTTCGAAACGACCGGCGGCGCTACCGGCAACGAAATTGTCGGAAATACCTGGGCCGCTCTCGGCGACATTCGAGTCGAGGGGATTTACACCGGATTTTTTCCGGATATGTCCGCCGGCGTCACCTTCGGATTCAAATTGCCGACGGGCGACTATTCGCATAACGATGCCTACGACGACATCGATCGCGACTCCGAACTCGGCACCGGAAGCACGGACGTCCTTCTCGGCGGGTTCTATCGCAATGGCCTGGGCAACAGCTTTCGCTGGGACTGGTTCGCGCAGGTGCAATTGGACCTGCCGTTCACGGGGCGGGACCAATACCTTCCGGGCTGCGAAGCCGACGGGGCCCTGGGGATCTACTACAATGGCTTGTCGATCGACCGCGTGAAGATCACGCCGATTGCGCAAGTGCTGGGTTCATATCGGGCGCAGGATTCCGGCAACGAGGCGGCCAATCCGGTTGCCTCGGGATACACGCGGCTTCTATTATCTCCGGGCATCGAATTCCACGTTCATCCGTTCATGTATTACGTCGATGCGGAATTTCCCGTTTGGCAGCACTTCACCGGCGACCAATTGACGGCGCCGGTGCTGATTAAATTCATCGTCAGCGTCAGGTTTTAGAAGAACTGAGGGGGATTCCGCCGGCGCTATGGCGAGGGAACTGCCCGTTGGCTAAAATAACCGCCGGTAAATTGGCTGAAAGAGACTAAGGTAGCAAGATTTCCCGTCTACTGCGCCTCGATCGCCTGCTACTTTCCGGACCCGAACGGCGGTCCCTTTCAATCTCGCCCTGAAAGAAAAACCTCGGGCGATGGCGTTTATTTGGAGGCCTCAATGGGCAATAAGTTATACGTCGGCAATTTGAGCTTCAGCGTAACCGCGTCGCAACTGGAAACGTTGTTCGCTGCGCACGGCACCGTGGTATCGGCTCAGGTCATCAGTGACCGGGACACCGGCCGCAGCAAGGGCTTTGGTTTCGTGGAAATGGGCAGCGACCAGGAGGCCCAGGCGGCCATCGCGGCGCTGCACGGCAAGGAAATGGAAGGCCGGGCTTTGACCGTCAACGAGGCCAAGCCTCGCGTGGACCGCCCGCCCGGCGGCGGGGGCGGCGGCCGAAGGGGCGGCGGTGGCGGCGGTGGGGGGAGCGGCGGCAATCGCAGCCGTTACTAATCCCTCAATTTTCCAAAACAAACGCGGGGCCGTTTCACCGGCCCCGCGTTTGTTTTTGATTGACACAATGCTTGAAGCGTTGCCGCCCAAAGTGCTCTTATTCTTATTGCGCCGCCGCGTCCGCCGCTTTCCATCGCTTGGCCGCCAGCGCCGCCAGCGCCTGCACGGCCCCGTCGAGCTTTTCGTCCGTCTCGGCCGTCGACAAGCTCAACCGCATCGCCTTGCGATTCCATCCCAGCATGTGCTTGTAGTGCAGCGGCGCATCCGCCGCCTCCGCGGCGCCCAGCGATTCGATTTTCAATCGCGTTCCCGTCCCGGCAACCGAGAACGTCTCGGCCGTCGCCGTCTTGGCCAGAATCTTCGCCTTCACGGCCAGGCTCAGCACGTCAGGCAGATAAATCCGCAGCATCCCGTCACACGGGTCCTCCAGCGCGAAAACCTGCATTCGGTATTTGCCGTCGGCCACAAAGAACCGCCAGGTGTTGTTGCCCGCCGACTGGATGGACAGCGGCGCCAGCTCGCCGAGGATCGCCGCCACTCTCCGCCAAAGCTGTCCGTGAGTCCCGCCGGACTCGGCGTCGCAGACGGCCAGATGCTTCTCGATCTTGGTTCGTTCCTTGATTCCCGCCCGATCCAGCACCGGCTCGATTTTTCGTTCCAGCATTGTCATGGTTTGTTCCGCGTCAACGTCCCGTCTCCGTCCGGCGAACGTAACGCCGGAACGGCACCCTTTCATTATACACTGAACAGGGGTGGTTCGGATAGGGTAATCCGGGACGCGACTACCTGTTTTGAATCGGCCCTATGGGGATCGGGCTGTGGTTACCGAGTGAATTTGCTCTTGGAACCATTCCATCAGCCGGTAATAGGCGAATTTTATTTTCCGCCGACCTGGAC